>NZ_JBEZGJ010000021.1:0-63841 GCF_040649965.1 Micromonospora sp. NPDC048843 | reverse complement strand
GTCCAAACAGGTGGGAACCGTCCCCCAACGGTTATTCCACCCGTCCCCTCGCGCCTCGTCTGGTGCGCGGATCTGATCGATCCGCCGCTCCCCCGAACGTTTCCAAACGTGGCGCGGTGCAATAAAGCTAGTTCGCCCGGATTCTGGATTCAACCCAGAACGGCTGTCTCGCCGGTCACAACTGGCGAGTATCCGCTGCTCCGGCCTCGTCCGTTGGCAACAGCCGGGTACCCGTCGGCCATTCCCGCAAACACCTCAACCGTCTTCCCGATCGGGTGACTCGGTCCGGAAGAAGCTGCTCTGGCGGCCGTCCCGCAACTGTTCCTGATAAATCAGGTTCAACCGCCGCAGGTCAAACGTGTAGAACCACTCATCCCAGGTGATCTCGCGAATCCGGCTGCTTTCCCGGTATCCGGGAATGTTGAAGGTCAACACACCCGCCCGGCCATCCCGCTCGGTGCCGGCGATGGTCGCCGGCCTGGCCCCGCGTTCCCGGGCCCACCGCTGGATCACCTCGTGGTTCGCCGTGATCAAACTCCGTCCCGGCCGCTCCGGCCGGTCCGTGATCGACGAGATCACCTGCGAACTGCGGACCGACCGCCCCGTACCCCGTCCGGTCCGGATCCCGCCGGCCGCCGTCCCGCCACCGGTCGACGGCGTCAACGTGCGCTTGGCCGCCGCGCCCTTGGCCGGTGCCGTGCGCTTCGCCGCCGCGCTCTTGGCCGGCGTCGCGCGCTTCGCCGTCGTGCGCTTCGCCGCCGCGCTCTTGGCCGGCGTCGCGCGCTTCGCCGCCGGCCGCGCCGGCGCCTTCTTCGCCGGCGCCTTCCGCGCGGGCGCCGTACGCGCCGTCGCTGTCTTACGGGCCGCAGTGGTCTTCCGCGCTGCGGCCGTCTTCCGGGCGGCGGTGGTCCTGCTCGCGGCCGTGCTCTTGCGGGCGGCCGTCGACGTCGCCGCCGTGGTCCTCTTCGCTGCGGTCGCCTTCTTCGCCGGTGCCCTCTTCGCCGCCGCCGTCGACTTCCGTCCGGCGGTCGCCTTCGTTGCGGCGGCCCGCTTCGCGGGCGCGCTCTTGTTCGCCGGCGCGGCCTTCGCGCGACTCGACGCCGGCCTGGCCGCCGACTTCTTGGTGGCGGCGGCACGACCCGCCGACGCCCTGGTGCCGGCGGCCCGGCCCGACGGGCCGGTACTGCTCCGACCCGCGCCGGCCCGCATCGAGCGCGCCAACTGTTTCACCAGCTCGGGCTTGCGCAATGCGGAAATCCCGGAGACCCCGCGTTTGCGCAGCTGCCCGCGGATGTCGTCCACCCGCATCCGGGAAATCTCCGACTCGGAGACTCCGGGCGTACCCGGCGTCTGGTTGCCGGCCTGTCGCTTCGTCCTGGTCGCAGTCGCGCCGCGACCTGAGCTGTTCCGCTGAGCCATGGGACGCTCCGCTCCTTGGCACTCCGTCATCGGCGCGCGGGGGTCCCTTGCCGCACCGCGCGGTGCGGCATACCCGTCAGGAGCACTCCGAACCACAGTCAGCGCATGATCGCGGAGCAGGGCAGTCCGGTCCGTCGATCATGGAGTTGTGGTGCCGGATTTGGTGTTTCGCGGGCGTTTTGTTGCCCACCACAACTCCATGATCGGCGGGGCTGGCGGGCGCGGGCGCGGGCGCGGGCGCGGCGCGGGGTTGGGTCAGGTTGGGTCGGGGCCGGTGCCGGAGGGCTCGAAGAGGTGGGCGAAGGCGGCCAGGTTGGCTGTTGACTCGCCCCGCTTCACCCGCCACTCGTACTCACGCCGGATCGAACTGCCGAAGCCGATCTCCAGCATCGTGTCGAACGACTCGTCGGCGTACGTGAGCACCGCGCCAAACAGTCGGTCCAACTCGTCGGCGTCCACGCCGGACGGGTTGACCCGACCGGTCAGGTACACGTCGCCGACCGCGTCGGTGGAAAAGGAGACGCCGTACATCCGGGCGTTGCGCTGCAACAGCCAGGCCCACAGCTCCTCGCGGCGCTCGTCCGGCTGGCGCATCACGAACGCCTCGATCCGCAGCGCGTGCTCACCGACGATCAGGTTGCAGATCGTCTTGAGCTTGTGGGTGCCCGGCAGCGTCACCGCGTACGAGCCGGGGCCGGTCGACTCCCAGGCCAGGTCCCGCTCGGCGCAGACCGACTCGATCAGGGTCGCAAGATCGCTCTTCGGGCTCACCGGACCCACTCTACGACCGACTCGGCCTGCGCACCGGGTGACGACTGGCGCCCCCGGGTCACCAGGAGCAGGAGAGCGCCGGGTCACCCGCCAGGTCGGCAGCGAGCCGAGCGCGGTGCCCGGCGATCGCCTCGCCGTAGACAGCGAGCAGACCGTCGACAGTACGGTCCCAGGAGAAGTGCCGGGCGTGCTGCTCGGCACCTCGGGCCAGCACCGACCGCAGCGCCCGGTTCGGCAGCAGACTGCCCATCGCACGGGCCCAGTCGACCGGGTCGTGACCGTCGATGAGTACGCCGCTGACCTGGTCCCGGACGGCGGTGACCAGCCCTCCGACGGCGGCGGCCAGCACCGGCGTACCGCAGGCCTGCGCCTCCAGAGCGACAAGCCCGAACGATTCGTTGTGCGACGGCACCGCGACCAGGTCCGCCGCCCGGTACAGGGCCGGAAGGTCGTCCCCGGTAAGCGGTGGCAGGAAGCGCACCCCGTCGCTGACCCCGAGCTTGGCGGCCAACTCGATCAGGGCGGTCGGCCGGTCCAGCCCACTGCCGCTGGGCCCGCCGCAGATCACCACTGTCACCTGATCGGCCAGCGCCGGATCGCGCTCCCGCAACGCGGCGATCGCGCGGATCAGCACGTCGGGGGCCTTGAGCGGCTGTATCCGACCGACGAAGGCAACCACGTACCCGTCGACGGGAAGCCCCAGCCGGCGGCGGGCCTGGCGGGCGGCCGCGGACCTGTCGCCCGACGCGGGCCGGAACCGGGCCAGGTCGACACCGGGCTGCACGACGGACACCCGGGTCGGGTCGGCGTCGTACCGGTCGAGCAGGTCGCTGGCCTCGACCCGGGTGTTGGCGACCAGCCGGTCCGCCTCGGCGACGACCTGCTCCTCGCCGATGACGCGGGCCTTGGGCTCCGGCCGGTCCCCGGCCGCGAGCTGGGCGTTCTTGACCTTCGCCAGGGTGTGCGCGGTGTGCACCAGCGGCACCCCCCAGCGCTCCTTTGCCAGCCAACCAACCTGCCCGGAGAGCCAGTAGTGGGAGTGGATCAGGTCGTAGTGGCCGGGCGGACGGGACGCCTCGGCGCGCAGAACCCCGGCGGTGAAGGCGCAGAGCTGACCGGGCAACTCCTCCTTGGTGAGGCCCTCCAGGGGGCCGGAGGTGATGTGTCGGACCTGCACTCCGGGCGCCATCTCGACCACCGGGGGGAGGTCACCGGAGGTGGCCCGGGTGAAGATCTCCACCTCCACGTTGCACTCGGCGAGACGCCGGGCGACTTCGAGGATGTAGACGTTCATTCCGCCGGCATCACCAGTGCCGGGCTGGTGCAGGGGGGAGGTGTGTACCGACAGGGTCGCGATGCGGCGAGGCCGGGGCCACGGTCGGGCACCTCGCTGACGCCCGACACCGGTGTGCATTTCCGCCACATCCGCTCCTTCTTCACGGTTGATGCCGTCTCGCACGACCGGCGCTTCTCGGTCAACCTGTACGCCGGATGTCATCTTCCCCATCGGGCTTCGGAAATTCCCGGGCGCGGCCCCTCGGCGTGACGGACCTCATCACCGAACGCCCGCCAATGGCTGCCGTACGCCCGGTCGGGGCGGGTCGTACGCCCGCTGTGACAATGTCGGGATGACCTCAGTCGCCATCGTCACCGGAGCGTCCAGCGGGATCGGCGCGGCCACCGCCCGCCGGCTCGCCGCCGAGGGCTTCCACGTGCTCGCCGCCGCCCGCCGCGCCGAACGGCTCACCGACCTGGTCGCCGAGATCACCACCGCCGGCGGGCAGGCCACCGCCGTGACCTGCGACGTCACCTCAGACGAGTCGGTTGCCCGGCTGGCCGAGGCCGCCGCCCAGGCACCCGGGCCGGTCACCCTGCTGGTCAACAACGCCGGCGGAGCGCGCGGGCTGGACCCGGTGGAGTCCGGCTCGGTCGCCGACTGGCAGTGGATGTACGACGTGAACGTGCTCGGCACCCTGCGGGTCACCCAGGCGCTGCTGCCGGCGCTGGAAGCCTCCGGCTCCGGCACCATCGTGGTGGTCTCCTCCACCGCCGGCCTGACCGTGTACGAGGGCGGGGGCGGCTACACCGCCGCGAAGCACGCGCAGACCGCCATCGCCGGCACACTCCGCCTGGAGCTGTGTGGCCGGCCGCTGCGGGTCATCGAGATCGACCCGGGCATGGTGAAGACCGACGAGTTCGGGCTGGTCCGCTTCGAGGGCGACGCGGAACGGGCCGCCGCCGTCTACGCCGGGGTGCCGGGGCCGCTGGTCGCCGAGGACGTCGCCGACTGCATCGCCTGGTGCGCCACCCGTCCCGAGCACGTCAACATCGACCGGCTGGTGGTCCGGCCCCGAGCGCAGGCCGCCCAGCACAAGGTGCACCGGGTCTAGCAGTGCCGCGCGAGGAGTGAGCCGGGTCTGCGAGCCCGCGGTCGCGAACGGAGATTGGCCTTGAGGTCGACATGAGCCCTGCGGCGCGACGCCGACCGGTCGGCGTGGTCACGCGCGGCACGACGAACCCGAACCGGCTCCGTCGGGTGGACAACTGGATCGTCGCCACCTGCGCCGACCGGCTGTTGGCGGCGGACGACCCCCTGGTGGTCGACCTCGGCTACGGCGCCACCCCGGTGACCGCTGTGGAGTTGCGCGCTCGGCTGGCTGCCGGGGTCCGTCCGGACGTACGCCTGGTCGGGTTGGAGATCGACGCGGCCCGGGTGGCGGCCGCGGCACCGGCCGCCGACCCACCCGGGCTGACGTTCGCCCGGGGTGGGTTCGAGTTGGCCGGGCTCCGGCCGGTGCTGGTCCGCGCATTCAACGTGCTGCGACAGTACGACGAGAGCGAGGTGGCCGAAGCCTGGCAGACGATGACCGCCGCGCTCGCCCCCGGCGGAGTGCTCGTCGAGGGCACGTGTGACGAGCTGGGGCGGCTCGCCAGTTGGCTGCTGATCGACGCCGACGGCCCCCGGACGCTGACCCTGGCCGCGAAGCTCACCACGCTAGGCAGCCCTGCCGAGTTGGCCGAGCGGCTGCCCAAGGCGCTGATCCACCGCAACGTTCCCGGTGAGCCGGTGCACGCGCTGATCCGCGCACTGGACGACGCCTGGCAGGCTGCCGCACCGTACGCCACCTTCGGCCCCCGCCAACGCTGGCTGCACGCGGTGACCCGCCTCCACGAAACCGGCTGGCCCATCCTCGACAACCCCACCCGCTGGCGCCAGGGTGAACTAACCCTCCCCTGGCCCCTCCCCTAACCCACACCCCACACCCCGCACCCCCGCACCCCACACCTGGCACGCCGATCTTGCACTTTCGGTTGGCGATTTGGCCCTTTTTCAGTCCTTATGTCACCGCAGAAAGTGCAAGATCGTGGGGAGCGGGGGGGGAAGGCAGGGGCGCGGGGGCGGGGGCGGGCAGGGCGGGGGCGGGCGGGCGGGCGGGCGGGAGGGCGGCGGGGGTTAGAGGGTGCAGTTGATGAGGACTGGTTCGGGGTGCAGGGTTACGCCGAAGCGGGCGTGGACCTGATCGCGGATGGTGGCGGCCAACGCGAGCAGATCAGCGGTGTGGGCGGTGCCGCTGCGGTTGGTCAGGGCCAGTGTGTGCTTCCTGGAGATGGCCACCCCACCCTCGCCGGGGTGGCCCTTGGCGAAGCCGGCCTTGTCGATCAGCCAGGCGGCGCTCACCTTGACCAGGCCGTCCGCCCCGGGCCAGGCGGGCGGGTCGCCCAGCTCGGCGGAGCGTTCCAGGAGCTGTTCGTACGTGGCGCGGTCGAGCACCGGGTTGGTGAAGAAGGAGCCGACCGAGCGAGTGTCCGGGTCGTTGGCGTCGAGCACCATCCCCTTGCCCGCCCGCAGGCGCAGCACCACCGCTCGGGCGTCGGCCAGCGGCACCTGGTCGCCCACCTCGACACCGAGGGCTCGGGCCAGCTCCGCGTAGCGCACCGGCCCGGAAAGCGGAGACCTGGTGAGCCGGAAGTCGACCGAGAGCACCACCCAGCGGTCCTTGTACTTGAAGATGCTGCCCCGGTAGGCGAAGCCGCACTCGGCGGCGGGGATGACCTGACGGGTGCCCTCGACTCGGTCGTACACCTCGACGCCGGTGATCGTCTCGGCGACCTCCTGGCCGTACGCGCCGACGTTCTGAATCGGGGTGGCACCGGTCGAGCCGGGGATGCCGGACAGGCATTCCAGCCCGGCCCAGCCGTTGGCGATAGTGGCGGCGACCAGGTCGTCCCACGGCTCGCCGGCGTCGACCCGTACGGTGACCGAGGTGGCGTCATCGGCGATGACCCGCATGCCACGGGAGCGCACCAGTACGACGGTGCCGGGGAAGCCGGCGTCGCCGATCACCACGTTGCTGCCCCCGGCCAGGATCAGGACCGGTTCCGCCGCGGCGCGTACCGCCTGGACGAGGTCGTCGGCACTGCCGGCGGCCACGATCCGCTCGGCCGGCCCACCCGTTCGGAGGGTGGTGTAGCCGGCGAGTGGACCGGGGATGGCACGATCGGCGTCGGTTGTCGGCTGGGCGGAGGCGTCTGGCACGCCCTTCACCTTAGGCTGACAAGTAGCCGTGGCACCCACTGGTCGCCCGGCACCCCCGGGAGGATGGCGATGAGCAGACTGCAGGGCAGCAAGGATTTCTGGATCGGGGCGCTCCGGACGGAGGGTCCGGCTTTCGCGGCGGCGGTGGCCGAGGCGCCGCCGGAGACACCGGTGCTGTCCTGTCCGGGCTGGACGGTCAACGACCTCACACTGCACATGGCCGGCATCTACCACTGGGTTTCGTCGTTCGCCGGTTCCGGCCAGACCAGCCAGCCGCCTCGGCGGGAGAAGATCGAGGCCGACCCGGCCGTGAACGCGCTCCAGCTGTGGCAGCAGGGTTACGACAGGGTGATGACAGTCTTCGACGGGCTCGACCCCGAGGCGTCGGCGTGGAACTGGGCCCCGCAGCCGAAGAAGGCCGGTTTCTGGCCGCGTCGGATGGCGCACGAGACGGCTGTGCACCGTTGGGACGCCCAGCTCGCCATCGGGGCTGGTGACCCGGTGGAGGCGAAGCTCGCGGCCGACGGGGTGAGTGAGGTGCTGGACACGTGGCTGCCGGCGGGCCGGCGGCAGGTGCCCGGTGACTGGCACGGGGTGGTCCAGCTCTGCGCGACCGATGCGGCCCAGGAGTGGTATCTGCGGTTGCGCGGCGAGGGGGTGGCGCTGCTCGACACCGCGACCATCTTCGACCACGACGATCACCACGCCCGCGCCCAGGTCAGCGGCACGGCGAGCGACCTGCTGCTGGCGCTCTGGGGTCGGGTGAGCTTCGAGACGCTGGACGTCGCCGGTGACCGCACCCTGTTGGACGGTCTGCGCACCGGCTGACCGACCACCACGAACGAGGGCGTCACCCCATTCGGGGTGGCGCCCTTCGTCGATGTCAGGGGTTCCGCCGCCTTCCGGACACCGCACCGGGGCGAGCGTTCATCACGGGACCACAACGCTGAGAGAGCGCTCTCTTGACAGTGGGTTGGTGACCCACCACCCTGTCGTGAGAGCGCTCTCTTAGCCATCTGCCATCACCCGCCCGCCTTGAGAGAGGTCGATAACCAATGGCTGTCTTCCCGCGCCGCCGCCTCGCCGCGGTGGCCCTCGCCACCGCCACCGCCCTGCTCGTCACCGCTGGCTGCGGCGGCGGCGACGAGCCGGGCGACGGACCGGTCACCCTGACCGTCTACGTCTTCGGCCAGTTCGGCTACGAGCAGCTCTACCAGGAGTACATGAGCGCGAACCCCGGCGTGAAGGTCGTCGAGCGCGGCACCGGCACCAACCTCGACGAGTACTCACCGAAGCTCACCCAGTGGCTCGCCGCCGGCCGGGGCGCCGGCGACGTGGTGGCCATCGAGGAGGGCCTGCTTGTCGAGTACAAGGCCAATCCGGCGAACTTCGTCAACCTGCTGGACCACGGTGCCGCCGACCTCAAGGGCAACTTCCTGGAGTGGAAGTGGAACGCCGGTCTGACCGCCGACGGCAAGCAGCTCATCGGCCTCGGTACCGACGTCGGCGGGATCGCCATGTGCTACCGCAAGGACCTCTTCCAGAAGGCCGGCCTGCCCACCGAGCGCGCCGAGGTTTCCAAGCTCTGGCCCACCTGGCCGGACTACATCGCCACCGGTGAGAAGTTCGTCGCGGCCAAGACCGGGGCGTCCTTCCTCGACGCGGCCACCAACACGTTCAACACGATCCTGCTGCAGACCGCCGGCAACAGCAGCGGCTACAGCTACTACGACACCAGCGAGAAGCTGGTCGTCGACAGCAACCCGGCCGTGCGACAGGCCTACGACACCACAATGGACATCATCGACTCGGGGCTCTCCGGCAAGTACGGCTCCTGGTCGGAAGAGTGGGTCTCCGCCTTCAAGCAGTCGAAGTTCGCCACCATCGCCTGCCCCGCCTGGATGACCGGCGTCATCGAGGCCAACGCCGGCACTGCCGCCCAGGGCAAGTGGGACATCGCCCAAGTCCCCGGCAACGGCGGCAACTGGGGTGGATCGCACCTCGCCGTGCCCAAGCAGAGCAAGCACCAGGCCGAGGCGATCAAGCTGGCCAAGTTTCTGACCAGCGCCAAGGGGCAGATCGGGGCGTTCAAGGCCAAGGGTCCGCTGCCCTCCTCGCCGCAGGCGCTCGACGACCCGGCGATCACCGGCGCTACCAACGCGTACTTCTCCGGGGCACCGGTCGGCGCCATCTTCGGCACCGGCGCGAAGAGCCTGAAGCCGGTCTACATGGGCCCGAAGAACCAGGCCGTACGGACCGAGGTGGAAAACGCCGTACGGACCGTGGAGCTGGGTCAGCGCAGCCCCGCGCAGGGCTGGACCGACGCGGTGACCAACGCGAAGAAGGCCGCCGCCAAGTAGCCCGAGCGAGCGTGCGGGCGGGCCTCGGAGCAGAGGTCCCGCCCGCACGACGGAAAGGAGTTCTCGGGCATGACCGTCCAGCTCGACGCCCGCCCGCCGGCAACACCGGCAACCGGTAACCGCCGCCAGTCCGCGGGTCGGCTCAGTCGATTCGACACCCGCTTCTCCCCGTACCTCTACATCGCCCCGTTCTTCCTGATCTTCGGCATCTTCGGGGCGTACCCGCTGGCGTACACCTTCTGGGTCTCGCTGCACGACTGGGACCTGCTCGGAGCCGACCACCCCTTCGTCGGGGCGGAGAACTACACCCGGCTGCTGGCCGACGTCGACTTCTGGCACGCGCTGGTCAACACGCTGGGGATCTTCGTCATCTCGACAGTTCCGCAGTTGCTGGCCGCCCTCTGGCTGGCCAACCTGCTCAACCGGGGCCTGCGTGGGCGCACCGGTTGGCGGATGGCGGTGCTCGTCCCCAACGTCACGTCCACCGCCGCGGTGGCGATCGTGTTCGGTGTGCTCTTCGGCCGCGAGTTCGGGATGATCAATTGGCTGCTCGACCTGGTCGGGATGGACGCGATCGAGTGGAAGTCCAACCGGCTGGCCTCCTGGGTGGCCATCTCCGCCATGGTCGACTGGCGGTGGACCGGCTACAACGCGCTGATCCTGCTGGCCGCGATGCAGGCCATCCCCCGCGACCTGTACGAGGCGGCGGCGATCGACGGCGCCAACCGGGCCCGGCAGTTCTGGTCGGTCACAGTGCCGCTGCTCAAACCGACGATCATCTTCTGCGCCATCATCGCCACCATCGGCGGCCTGCAACTCTTCACCGAGCCCCGGATGTTCCACTCCGGCACCAACCCGATCCGTGGTGGGCCGCTGCGCGAGTCGCAGACGCTGACCATGTACATGTTCGAGAACGCCTTCGCCCCGCACTACAACTTCGGGTACGGCTCGGCAGTGGCCTGGCTGCTCTTCGCGCTCATCGCGATCGTCGCGGCGGTCAACGTGCTGCTCCTGCGCCGCCTCGGCGGCGGAGCGCGCCCCAGCGCCCGGAAGGGAACCACCCGATGAGCCGGCTCTGGCGGGCCAGCCCGCTCACCTACCTCGCCCTGATCGTCGCCGTCGGCCTGTCGGTCTTCCCGATCTGGTGGATGTTCGTCGTCGCCAGCCGCAGCAACGACGCGATGGGCCAACTGCCACCCCCGGTCACCCCCGGCGGCAACCTGGGCGCCAACATCGCCCGCCTGTTCGACAACACCGACGCGTACTTCCTGACCGGCCTGATCAACTCGGCGATCGTCGCGACCACTGTGACCGTCTCCGTGGTGTTCTTCTCCAGCCTGGCCGGGTTCGCCTTCGCCAAGCTCAGGTTCCGTGGCCGCAACGCCCTGCTGCTGGTGATCATCGCGACGATGATGGTGCCGACGCAGCTCGGCGTGATCCCGCTCTACCTGCTGATGACCAAGCTGCACTGGAACGACCGGCTGCCAGCGGTCATCGTCCCGGTGCTGGTCACCGGGTTCGGGGTGTTCATGATGCGGCAGTACGCCGGCCAGGCCATCAGCGACGAACTGATCGAGGCCGCCCGGATGGACGGCTGCGGCACCGCCCGGATCTGGTGGCACGTCGTGCTGCCCGCCCTGCGTCCCGCCGCCGCAGTCCTCGGTCTGCTCACCTTCATGACCACCTGGAACGACTTCCTGTGGCCGTACGCTGTATTGAACGATCCGGCGAATCCGACGGTGCAGCTGTCCCTACGAGCACTGTCGGACGGGTATTACCAGGACATGTCGCAGGTGTTCACCGGAACGGCCATCGCGACGCTGCCCCTGCTACTGGTCTTCGTGTTGTTCGGCCGGCAGATCATCGGCGGAATCATGGAAGGTGCGGTCAAGGCGTGAACGAGCGGAGCGAGCCAACCAACCGGCCCAGCAACGAGATCCGGTTTCCCGAACACTTCCTCTGGGGGGCGGCCACCGCCGCGTACCAGATCGAGGGTGCGGCCCGCGACGACGGTCGCGGTCCGTCCATCTGGGACACATTCAGCCGTACGCCGGGCAAGGTGTACCAGGGCCACACCGGCGACGTCGCCTGCGACCACTACCACCGGTACGCCGACGACGTGGCGCTGATGGTCGAGCTGGGCCTTCGGGCGTACCGGTTCTCGGTCGCCTGGCCGCGGATCCAGCCCGACGGCACCGGCCCGGCCAACCCCCGTGGGCTGGACTTCTACGACCGACTCACCGACACGCTGCTCGACAGGGGAATCGACCCGATCGTCACCCTCTACCACTGGGACCTGCCGCAGGCCCTCGGTGACCGGGGCGGCTGGACCAACCGGGACACCGCCGAACACTTCGCCACCTACGCCACAGCGGTGTACGCCCGCCTCGGCGACCGGATCGACGTGTGGACAACGCTCAACGAGCCGTGGTGCTCGGCCTACCTCGGTTACG
The DNA here is from genome assembly GCF_040649965.1 of Micromonospora sp. NPDC048843. NCBI lineage: Bacteria > Bacillati > Actinomycetota > Actinomycetes > Micromonosporales > Micromonosporaceae > Micromonospora > Micromonospora sp. NPDC048843. The sequence goes on along the minus strand of NZ_JBEZGJ010000021.1, from coordinate 52,301 downwards.
CCAACGGCCTGCACGCTCCGGGTGAGCAGGATCCGGCGGCGGCCTTCACCGCCGTACACCATCTGCTGTTGGGGCACGGCCTGGCGGCGCGGGCCTTGCGGGCGGCCGGCGCGCGCAGCGTGGGTGTCACCGTCAACCCGGCCGACGTGCGCCCGGCCGACCCGCAGAGCGCCGCCGACGCCGCAGCGGTCCGCCTGGTCGACGGCCTGCACAACCGGATCTTCCTCGACCCGCTGCTGGCCGGCGGCTACCCGGACGACGTCCGCGAGCACGTGGCCCGGATCGTCGAGCCGACGTTCATCCGCGACGGCGACGAGAAGGTGATCGCCGCCCCGATCGACCTGCTCGGCATCAACTACTACGCACCGAGTTACGTGGCCGGTCGGCCCGACGGCGCCGGCAACGGCGCGTACCCGGGCACCGAGGGCGCTGTGCACTTCCTGCCACCGGCCGGGCCGCTCACCGACATGGGTTGGATGATCGAACCAGCCGGGCTCACCCGGCTGCTGGAGCGGATCGCCGCCGACTACCCCGGTGTGCCGCTGCTGATCACCGAAAACGGTGGCGCGTTCCCCGACAAGCCCGGCGCCGACTCGCCCGACGGACCAACGCAGGTGATCGACGCCGATCGCATCGCCTACCTCGACGGGCACCTCCGTGCGGCGCACGAGGCGATCTCCCGGGGCGTGGACCTGCGCGGTTATCTCGTATGGTCATTCCTGGACAACTTCGAGTGGGCGGAGGGTTACCGCAAGCGGTTCGGGATCGTGCACGTCGACTACCTGACCCAGCGGCGCACACCGAAGGCCAGCGCCCGGTGGTACCAGGAGGTGATCTCCCGGAACGGGCTGTGACGAGCGGGGGGAAAGCGCGATGACGACGGCGCAGCGGCCGACGCTCGAGGCGGTGGCAGCGCGGGCCGGGGTGTCCCGCGCCACCGTTTCCCGGGTGGTCAACGGCTCCACCACCGTCGCCGAACCGATCCGCGAGGCGGTCACCCGGGCGGTCGCCGAGTTGGGGTACGTCCCCAACCTGGCGGCCCGCAGCCTCGTCACCCAGCGCACCGACTCGATCGCCCTGGTCATGCCGGAGGCGGCCACCCGGGTCTTCTCCGACGACCAGGTCTTCCCCGGCATCATCCGGGGCGTCAGCCAGGAGCTGGAGGCGGCCGACAAGCAACTGGTGCTGATGCTCGCCGGCTCGCCGGCCGGGCACCACCGGGTCGAGCGGTACACCACCGGCCGGCACGTCGACGGCGTGCTCTTCGCGTCGCTGCACGGTGCCGACCCCCTGCCCGGCACGCTGGCCCGACTCGGCATCCCGGTGGTGGTCAGCGGCCGCCCGCTCGGCGACGTGCCCGTCCCGTACGTCGACGTCGACCACGTGGGCGGGGTGACCGAAGCCGTCCGGCACATGATCGACAGCGGTCGTCGGCGGATCGCGACCATCGCCGGGCCACAGGACATGGTGGCCGGGATCGAACGGCTCAGCGGCTACCGCAGCACTGTCGCCGACGCGGGGCTTCCCGAGCTGATCGCCATCGGTGACTTCACCCGGGAGTCCGGGTCGGCGGCGATGCGCCGCCTGCTCGCCGAGCATCCCGACCTCGACGGCGTCTTCGCCGCCTCCGACCTGATGGCGCACGCCGCCCTGCGGACGCTGCGCGAGGCTGGTCGGCGGGTGCCCGACGACGTGGCGGTGGTCGGCTTCGACGACATCGAGACCGCCGCCTACACCGAGCCGCCGCTGACCACCGTCCGGCAGCCGATCGTGGAACTCGGCCGCCGGATGACCCGCCAACTGCTCCGGCTGGCCGCCGGGGAGAGCATCGAGCAGGCGATCATGCTCCCCACCGAGCTGATCCGCCGCGCCTCCGCCTAACCCCAGCCCGTGCCGCGCCCGCCGTGCGGTCCGCACCGCGCCCACCCCCCAAGATCCGCACAACTTCAGGGAGATAGTGGTCTCCCAGCGCTCGGAGGCCACTCTTTCCCTGAAGTTGCTGCCTGCCGAGCGGTCACGGGCGGACGGCGAATGGTTAATTCGTCGCTTCGGCGGACGATCGTCGCTAGCCTCGCCGGCATGCCGGATCCTGTTGCGTTGCTGCACGTGTTCAGCCGTTCCCACCAACTCGTCTCGGTCGGGGCGGTCGCCGCCGTACGGATGGGGGCCTGACATGCGGATCCGGGTGGCACAGCCGGACGACGCCCCGGGCGTGGTGGCCCTCCGGACGACGGTCTACCCGTATCTGGTGCGCGGGGTCGAGTCGACCCGGAAGATGCTCGCCGAGCCCCCACCCGAGGAGGGCTGGATCGCCTTCGTGGCCGAGGTCGACGACCGGGTGGTCGGGTGGACGTCCGCGCAACGCTCCGGCTGGACCTCCACCCCGGACTTCGGCGAGATCTCGATGCTGCACGTGCACCCGGAACACCGGCAACAGGGCCTCGGCACGGCGCTGCTGACCACCGCCACCGACCACCTCCGCCAGTTGGGAATCCGTCGGATACGCGCGATGGCGCAGACGGACGGGCTGCCGTTCGCTCGCCGGCACGGTTACGAGCCCAGCCGGGAGGTGCGCTACTCGGCGCTCGACCTCAACCCGGCACCCGCGCTCCCCGAGCCGCCCCCGGGCGTACGACTGTTGCCGATCTCCGACCTGGACCCGCACCTGCTGTACGAGGCCGACGTGGCCTCGGCCGCCGACGAGCCGGGCGACGTGCCGGTCGACTCGATCAGCTACAAGAGCTGGCAGTACGACGTCTGGAACAACCTCGGCCTGGACAAGGCGGCCAGCACCGTCGCCGAGGTAGATGGTGCGGTCGCCGCCTTCAGCCTGGTGAAGCGGGACGGAGACCGGATGTGGTCGGACTTCACCGGCACCATCCCGGAATACCGGGGGCGGGGCCTCGCCCGGCTCACCAAGACCGCCGCGCTGCACCGGGCAGCTGCGGACGGCGTGCGCGTCGCGTACACCTCGAACGACGCGGCGAACGGGCCGATGCTCGCGATCAACACACGACTGGGCTATCGGCCGGTGGCATCCCAGTGGACCTGCCTGGCCGACGTGACCTGACCGGCAGCCACCCGCGCGTCAGCGACCCCCGCCCGCGCCGATCTTGCACTTTCGGTCGCCGATATGCACGGAATGCCCCCTATGCCGCGACAGAATGTGCAAGATCGCGGAAAGGTGCGGCTCGACCAGGGTGATCTCCACGTCAGCCCTCCTCGATCGGCTGGCCCATCGAGCGGCGGGCCAGCAACGTGGCACCGGCGACCGCGGCCGGCATGATCAGCACGGCGCCGAGCGGGATCAGGAAGCAGAGGAAGACGGCCACTCCGAAGCCGAGCGCTGTGGGTCGGTCGGCCTTCAGGATCGTCCGGCGCTGCGGCAGCCGCATCCCCCGTCGGTAGAACGGCGCACCCACCAACTCCACGGCGAGGAACCACCCGCCCACTGCCGCCCCGATGACCGGGACGACAGTCTGGCCGACCACCGGGATGAAGCCGGCGACGAAGAGCGGGATGCCGACCAACGCCGTGAGCGCCACCAGGCGTACCGAGTCGGCGAGGCTGCGGCGCAGCGACGACCAGAAGGGCACGTCCACCGCGCCCGGCGTGCCGCCGTACCGCTGCTCGACCTGCTCGGAGATCTTCTCGTAGAACGGGTCGCCGATGACCAGGGTGACAGCGGTGAAGGTGAGCACTCCAAGCAGGCCGCCGAGCCCCAGGAAGGCCAACCCGGCGATCACCCGGACCAGGCTGCGGCCGGTGCTCGACCAGTCGTCAGCGAAGGGGGTTACCAACGCGGCGAGATCGTCCACGAAGTACACCAGTGCGGCGAGCGCGGCCAGGAAGAGCACGCCGGAGATCAGCGCCGGCACGATGCCGAGCAGCATCAGCCCCGGGCTGCGGACGTAGAGGCCCAACCCGCGCAGGAGCAGCCCCGCCCCGGCGAGGAAGCGTCCGACGACCCCGGTCACCGGGCTGGCGATTCTGCTGGCATCCACGATCGAGCAGCCTAACCAGCCGTGATCGGATCCGCCGGGCGGAGCGCTAGCAGCGACTCACCTCGTACACATCAACCGGTTGACGGACGGCAGTGATCCACCGGGGACGCCGAGGTTCGTCGCTGACCGGTCGATTCGCCGCCGGGTCACCCCGACAACCCTTGAGGGGTACGAAGTCAGCGGCGGCGGAAGGCGGCACGATGCCGGTCATCGAGGTGACCCACCTGAAGAAGCGGTACGGCGACCTGGTGGCGGTGGACGACGTGTCGCTCGCCGTGGAGGCCGGCGAGATCTTTGGCGTCCTCGGTCCGAACGGCGCCGGCAAGACCACCACAGTCGAGTGTGTGGCCGGGCTGCGTGTCCCCGACGGGGGCGGGGTGTCGGTCCTCGGGCTCGACCCCCGCCGGGACGCGGCCCAGCTACGCCAGCGGGTCGGGGTGCAACTCCAGGAAAGTCAACTGCCGGACCGGCTTCGGGTGGCCGAGGCGCTGGAGCTGTACGCCTCGTTCTACAGCAACCCGGCCGACCCGGCCGCGCTGATCGACAAGCTGGGCCTCGGCGACAAGCGGAACACCGCGTACAAGAAGCTCTCCGGCGGTCAGAAGCAGCGGCTCTCCATCGCGCTGGCCCTGGTGGGCAACCCGGAGATCGCCATCCTCGACGAGCTGACCACCGGGCTGGACCCGCAGGCCCGCCGGGACACCTGGGGCCTCATCGAGCAGGTCCGCGACAGCGGGGTGACGATCGTGCTGGTCACCCACTTCATGGAGGAGGCCGAGCGGCTCTGCGACCGGGTCGCGGTGATCGACCGGGGGCGGGTGGTTGCCCTGGACAGCCCGGCGGGCCTGGTGTCGACTGTGGCTCCGGAGCAGCGGATCCGGTTCCGGCCGTCGGCCCCGGTCGACGATCGGCTCCTCACCGACCTGCCCGAGGTGTCCGCCGTGCAGCGAACCGGCAGCCAGGTGGTGGTGACCGGCACCGGGGAGTTGCTGCACGCCGTCACCTCGGTGCTCGCCCGCCACCAGATCGTCGCCGCGGACCTGCGGCTGGAGCAGTCCACCCTCGACGACGCCTTCGTCGAGCTGACCGGGCATCGGCCCGCCAACTGAGAGGGAGCCGGCAATGCACGCCTTCCGCAACATCCTGAGAACCGAGGCGCGGCTCTACCTGCGGGACCTGCCGACGCTCCTCACCACGATCGGGCTGCCCACGCTGATCCTGGTGGTGCTGGGACTGATCCCGTCGCTGCGCAAGCCGGATCCGACCTTCGACGGGCAGACCTTCGTCAGCTATTTCGCCCCGTCGCTGCTGGTGGTCACCCTCGCCATGGTCGGGGTGAACATCCTGCCTTCGGTGCTGGCCACCTACCGGGAACGTGGCGTGCTGCGTCGGCTGGCGACCACCCCGGCGCACCCGGCGGCTCTGCTCGCGGCCCAACTGGTGCTGGCCCTGGCCGGGATCCTGGCCAGCGCGCTGCTGCTCATCGTCGTCGCCCGGCTCGCGTTCGGGGTGCCGTTCCCCCGGCACCCGCTCGGCTTCACGCTGGCGTTCATCCTCGGCACGGCCGCGCTGTTGTCGCTCGGACTGCTGGTCGCCGCCGTGGCCCGCACGACGAAGGCGGCCCAGGCCCTGGCCGTGCCGCTGTTCCTGGTGACCATGTTCTTCGGCGGGGTCTACCTGCCTCGGTTCCTGCTCCCGGACGTCGTGGCGCGGATCGGCGACTACACGCCGCCCGGGGTGCAGGCACTCCTCGACGCCTGGACCGGCACCCCGCCGCAGCCGCTGCACCTGGGGATAATGGCGGTGATCGCCGTGGCGGCCGGCGCCAGCGCGGCGAAACTGTTCCGCTGGGAGTGAGCGGAGATGCGATGACCTGCAACGGTGGGCACGACCGTCTGGCCAGTTGGCGGGAACGCGAGGCGAGCCTCTATCGGGTGTTCCCCTTCGGCGGGCTGACCCTGGGCACCCTGCTGGCCCTCGTCGCACCGGCACCCGCTCATCTTGGGGCACTGCCCACCCTCGCCATCGCCGTGGCGGCCGGATGCTGGGTCGCCTGGTTCGTCACACTGCACCCCGGCTGGCAGAGTCGGCGCACGCTGATGGCGGTCTACTACGCCGGCCTGCTCACGTTCGCCGCCGCACTGGTGGCCGCCAGCCCGTGGTACGGCTTCTTCGCCTGGATCGGCTACATCCACGCCTTTCCGGTGCTGCCCGGGCGCTGGCGGGTCGCCGGCGTGGTCACCACTGCCGCCCTGGTCGCCACGTCGCAGGGCGGTGGCCTGTCGGTGGTGGTGTCGCACCTGCCACTCTGGCTGGTGCTGGTGCTGTTCAACCTGGTGGTGGCCGGCTCGGTGAGCTGGTTCGCGATGGTCGCCGAACAGGAGGACGCCAAACGCAAACGGTTGGTGGCGGAACTCGGCGAGACCAACCGCCAACTCACCGAGACGGCCAGTGAGAACGCCGGGCTGCACGCCCAACTGCTCACCCAGGCCCGGGAGGCCGGCGTGCTGGACGAACGGCAACGGATGGCGCGCGAGATCCACGACACCCTGGCGCAGGGGTTGACCGGCATCATCACCCAGTTGGAGGCGGCCGAGCAGACCCGCGACCGGTCCGCCGATTGGCGTCGGCACGTCGACAACGCGCTCGCCCTGGCCCGGGAGAGCCTCACCGAGGCCCGCCGTTCGGTACAGGCGGTCCGTCCGGAACCGTTGGAGACGGCCCGGCTACCGGACGCCCTCGTCGATCTGGGCGGGCGCTGGTCGGCACTGAACGGGGTACGGGCCGACGTGGCCACCACCGGCACCCCCCGCCCACTGCACCCTGAGGTCGAGGTGACACTGCTGCGGGCCGCCCAGGAGGCGCTGTCCAACGTGGCCCGGCACGCTGCCGCGTCGCGGGTCGGGCTGACCCTGTCGTACATGGCGGACGTGGTCACGCTCGACGTCCGTGACGACGGGGCGGGCTTCGACCTCACCGACCAGCCGCTGCCCCGTGAGCCGGGCGGCGGGTACGGGCTGACCGCCATGCGGCAACGGGTGACGAGGGTCGGTGGCGAGTTGGCAGTCGAATCCGAGCCGGGCGGCGGCACCGCCATCTCGGCGTCCGTCCCCGCGCTACCCGGAGGTGCCTGTTGACCGCCCCGGTTCGACTGCTGATCGTCGACGACCATCCGGTCGTGCGGGACGGCCTGCGGGGGATGTTCACCGGCGACCCCGATTTCGAGGTGGTGGGCGAGGCCGCGGACGGTTCGGAGGCGTTGGCCCTGGTCGCGACGCTGCGGCCGGACGTGGTGCTGATGGATCTGCGGATGCCCGGCATGGACGGGGTGACCGCCATCGGCAGGCTGGCTCGCGCCGGCAGCACCGCCCGGGTGCTGGTGCTCACCACCTACGACACGGACGCTGACGTGCTGCCGGCGATCGAGGCCGGCGCGACCGGTTACCTACTCAAGGACACGCCTCGGGAGGACCTGGTTCGGGCGGTCCGGGCTGCGGCCCGGGGCGAGTCGGTGCTCGCGCCCAGCGTCGCCGGCCGGCTGATGGGCCGGCTGCGCGCTCCCGCCGAGGAGCCGCTCAGTCAACGGGAGTTGGAGGTGCTCACCCTAGTGGCCCGGGGTGCCTCCAACCGGGAGGCGGCGACCCGCCTGTTCATCAGCGAGGCCACAGTCAAGACGCACCTGCTGCACCTGTACGCCAAGCTCGGGGTCAACGACCGGGCTGCCGCGGTGGCCACCGCGTACGACAGGGGTTTGCTGACGCCCGGCGGGCGCTGAGCGGCACCGGGCAGGATGGGCGGATGCGCGCGTCCCGACTGATCTCGTTGCTGTTGCTGTTGCAGTCGCGCGGGTCGATGACCGCGAGCGAGCTGGCGCGGGAGCTCGAGATCTCCGAGCGGACCGTCTACCGGGACGTCCTGGCGCTCTCCGCGGCGGGCGTGCCGGTCTATGCCGACCGGGGGCGAGCCGGCGGTTACCGCCTGCTCGGCGGGTACCGCACCCGACTGACCGGGCTGACCCGGGACGAGGCGGAGGCGCTCTTCCTCAGCGGGCTACCCGGGCCGGCCGGCGAGATGGGGCTCGCCGACGCTGTCGCGTCCGCCGAGCTGAAGGTGCTCGCCGCGCTGCCGCCCGCCCTGCGTGACGCGCCGGCCCGTGCCGGGCAGCGGTTCCACCTGGACGTGCCGGGCTGGTTCCGGGAGACCGCGCCACCACCCTGGTTGCCCGAGCTGGCGCGGGCGGTCTGGGGCGACCGGGTGGTGGAGCTGCGCTACCGACGCGGCGACCGGGAGGTGACCCGCCAGGTCCAGCCGTACGGCCTGGTGCTCAAGAGCGGGGTCTGGTATCTGGTCGGCCGGGTCGGCGACGATGTGCGCACCTACCGGGTGGACCGGGTCACCGGGGTCGAGGTGGGCGACGAGCACTTCGACCGCGACGAGGGCTTCGACCTGGCCGGGCACTGGCGCGAGCAGGCCGGGTCGTTCCTGCGGACCATGCTGCGGGCCGAGGTCGCCGTCCGGCTGAGCCCCGCCGGCCTGCGCCAGCTCCGGCACCAGGTCGATGCCCCCTTCGTGTACGACGAACTGGTCGCCGCCGCCAGCCCACCCGACGGGCAGGGCTGGGTGGTGGCCCGGCTGCCCGTCGAGTCGGTCCCGGTGGCGTACCGCCAATTGCTGGGGCTCGGCCCCGAGGTCGAGGTCCTCGATCCACCCGAGCTGCGGCGGTTGTTCGCGGAGAGCGCCGACCGGCTAGCTGCGCTCTACCGGTAGCCGGTCACGTCCGACGGCTTGCCCGCGTCGACCACCTCGGTGATGTAGCGGAAACCCTCGGGTTGGCTGCCGTCGAGGTCGGTGAAGCCGTACACCTTGGACAGCGTGCCGGCGTCGACGGACTTGCCGCTCCAGCGGGCCTTCTCCTCGTCGGCGGCGAGCGCGGCCACCGCCCGGCCGACGAAGGCCGGGGTCTCCGAGATGAGGAAGTTCGGGTCGGTGGCGGCACCGTCGCGCCAGTTCTCCTCGGTCACGCCGAAGTGCTCCAGCATCGCCTCGGAACGGATCCAGCCGGGGGTGAGTGCCACTGCCGTGCAGCCGTGCGGCGTCAGCTCGTGCGCCTGACTGAAGGCGAGCCGGTTGACCGAGACCTTGGCCAGGTCGTAGAAGACCGACAGCCGATAGTTCTCGTCGTTGTACGCCTTGGTGCCGTCGCCCATCTCCACCACCAGGCCGCCGGGCTTGCGGATCAGCAGCGGCAGGGCGAAATGGCTGGTGATGATGTGCGTGTCGACGGCCAGTCGCAGCGTACGGAAGCCGGCGTCGAGCGGCTGCTCCCAGACCGGCTTGTCCCAGGTGACCAGTGGGTCGCCGCCCCAGATGTCGTTCACCAGCACGTCGAGTTGGCCCTGCTCGGCGTCGATCCGGGCGACCAGGTCGCGGACCTGCTCGGGCACCAGGTGGTCGACCTGAACGGCGATGCCGGTGCCGCCGGCCGCGCTGACCAGCTCGGCGGTCTCCTCGATGGTCTCCGGCCGGTCCATCTCGGAGCGGCCGGCCCGGGAACTGCGACCGGTGGCGTAGACAGTGGCACCGGCCGCGCCGAGCTGAACGGCGATCTGCCGCCCGGCACCACGGGTGGCACCGGCGACGAGCGCGATCTTTCCTGTGAGCGGTTGTGTCATGCCTGCGACGCTGTCAGGAATACCTGACAACCGACGTCCGAATTCGTTACTCGATCTAGTCGACCAGTCGGACCCGGACCCGACGGTTGGCCCGGCCCTTGCTCTCCACCTTGACCACCTGCACCTTGCCGATCTGGGCGGTGGAGGCGACGTGGGTGCCGCCGTCGGCCTGCACGTCCAGCCCGACGATGTCGACGATCCGGACCTCCTGCTCATCCGGCGGAATGAGGTTGGACTGGGTACGGATGATGTCCGGCAGGGCCAGCGCCTCGGTGCGCGGCAACACCCGGGTGGCGACCGAGCGGTCGGCGGCCACCTCGGCGTTGACCAACTCCTCGATGCGGCTCTTGAAGTCCGGGGGAACCTCGGGGAGGTTGAAGTCCATCCGGGCCTCGCCCGGCTCCATCGAGTTGCCGGTCACCAGCGCGCCGAAGTCGCGGAACACCACACCGCAGAGCACGTGCAGCCCGGAGTGGGTACGCATCAGCCGAGTGCGGCGCTCGTCCTCCACCGCGCCGACGACCTCGGTGCCGACCGGCGGCAGCGGGTCACCCTCGGCGGGGATCAGGTAGGGGTCGTCGCCCTTGCGGGTGCCGACGATCCGGGTCTGCACCCCCTGCCAGAGCAGCACGCCGTGGTCGGGTGGTTGACCACCGCCGCCCGGGTAGAACGCCGAACGGTCCAGCACGATGCCCTGCTCCGCATCGGCGTGCAGGACCGTGCACGTCCATTCGCGCAGTGTCGGATCGGCAAGGTCAAGCCGGTGCGTCCGGCCGTGCTGTGTGACGCCCATGACAGGGCAGGCTACTCGTTCAGGAAGCCGGAGATGCGGTCCCGCAGATCGGCGCGTTCCGACCAGAGCACGCCGGGTCTGTCGTACACGTGCAGGGTGGCCTGGGGCAGCGCGACGGCGAGCCGCTCGGCGGCCTCGACCGGGTGCAGGTCGTCGCCCGCGCAACCGATCACCAGCGCCGGCGCGGTGACCCCCGTCAGGTCGCCGATCTGGCGCAGCGGTGTCTGGTCGGTGAGCGTGGCCAGACCGTCGGCGAGACCGTCGCGGAGCAGCTGGTCCAGCCGTTGTCGCAGGTAGGCCCAGCCGGCCGGGGTGTTGCGCACCGCCGGGGGCAACTCCAGCGTGACGATGTCGGCGACCGCCGAGGCGTCCCCGCTCTCCACCGCCTCCAGCAGGTCGGTGACGCGCTCCCGGGCGACCGGCCCGCGTGGCTCGTCGAGGACCGCCGGCAGGAAGAAGACTAGCTTGTCGAAACGCTCCGGGCTCTCCACGAGGAGCCGGCAGAGGGCACCCGCGCCGAGGCTCGCGCCGAACGCCCGGCTGGCGCCGCCGAGGTCGGCGATCGCCCGCAGATCCCGGGCCAGGTCCAGGTAGTCCCACGGCCCGTCCGGGGCAACGGATCGGCCGTGCCCGCGGAACTGGAAGAACACCTTGCGGCCGTTCACCCCACTGCCGAACGGTCGGGTGGTGGCGATGCCATGGCCCAGCCCGTGCGCGAACACGGTGACCGGATCACCGGTGCCGGTGACCAGCCGCTCCAGTCGTACGCCGTGCGGGGTGGTGACCAGCTCGGTCTCCGGCTCCGGCAGCGCCGGCCGGCCGGTACGCGGCCCACCCGGCCCGGGCCCCCAGGTGCGGGGTCCGCTGTCGGGTGGGGGCGGCCAGCGAAAACCTCTCACCAGAACCCTTTGCCGTCGCTGAGGTCACGCAGACCGACCCGTACGTCGAGCAGGTAGATCAGACCGGCGGCGATGCCGATCAGTCCGAAGAGGCTGATCGGACCGAAGCCGAGCAGGGTGAGCACGAGGCAGACCGCCAGGATGGCGATCCAGCCGCCCTTGGGCAGCGTCCCGATGGCGGGGAAGGCGTCGGAGCGCTGCGTGACGGCGTGCACCAGCGCGACACCCTGGATGATCAGCGCGAAGACGAGCAGAATCAGCTCGATCACGTAGCGGACTTCGAACGCGAAGATCGGCGCGGCGTTGGCCATGTCGGCCAGTTTATGTCCACGACCCCGGCTACGTCCGACAAGGACGCCGCCGGGGTCGTCGACACGACGAGCTACTCGGCGACCGGACGGGTCCGCTTGGTGGCCCGGGGGAGCTTCGCCGACGGGGTCTCGGCCGGCTTGGCGGCCTTCGGCGCGCGGGCGACCTTCTTGACCGCGGCCGGCTTGGCCTCGGCGATCTCGGCCACGTCGGCCGGGGTCGGCGCGTCGGCCGGGGCCGCGACGGTGGGGGTGGTGGTGGCCGCAGTAGGGGCCGGCGTCACGGCCTCGGTGGCCTCGATGTCGGCGTTGACAGTCTCGGCGGCCTCCAGCACGCCGGCACCGACGACCCGCTCGCCCCGGGCGACCAGCGCGCCGTACGCGGCGAACGCCCGCTCCTGGGCGACCTGGGCACTCGCGACCACCAGGGCGGCGTTACGGGTCGCGGCGGCGCGCAGCTTGTCGATGTCGGCCACCTCGCGCAGCTTCGCCAGGTCGGCGGTCTCGTTGGCGGTGCGCAGCGTCTCGGTGGCCTTCTGCTTCAGCTCGAAGCCGGTCAGCACGGCCCGGCCACCCAGGTCGGCGACGACCCGGGTGCTGAGGACGCCGACCACGGCCGGCAGCTTGCGCAGCTGCTCGATGGCCAACTCACCGGCGCCGGCCGCGGCGTAGATCGGGGCGGGGATGCGGTTGGTCTTCGGCTCGCTCATGACGTCTCCTCTTCGGCCGCCTCGGCGGCCTTCTTCTTCTGGGGGATGCTGGTGCTGCCCGGGGCGGGAGCGGTGCCCGCCTCGGTGACGGCTACCGACTCGAGCACTGCCTCGGTCGGGGTGCCGCCGACGGTGGTGGGGCCGGTGGCGGCCACATTGGCCAGATCCGCGGCCTGGCTGGCGGGCTGGCTGGTGGCCTGGTCGGGCTGGGGGGTCTCGGCTTCGGCCTGGGCCTCGGCCAGCCGGGTGTTCTCCCGGCGGAACGTCTCGTAGATCTGACTGAGCGACTGCTTCTGCGCCATCGTCAGGTCGGCGTCCACGGCGATCGCGGCGAGCACCCCGTGGCCTTCCTTGTCGTCGAGCAGACCGGCGCGCAGGTACATCGCCGGCGTGGAGACCCGCAGCGCGCTCGCCAGTTGCTGGAGCACCTCGGCGCTGGGCTTGCGCAGGCCGCGCTCGATCTGGCTGAGGTACGGGTTGCTGACCCCCGCCTGCTCGGCGAGCTGCCGAAGCGAGATCTTGGCGTTGCGCCGCAGATCGCGGATGAACCCGCCGACGTCGGGAAGGTCCTTGGGTGTGGCCATGCCAGCGACGCTAACCGCCTGCGCTAGCTCTTGCAAGCAAAACGCTAACCATAGTTAGCAAGGTCTCAGGACCCCGTTTGCGCGCCGCTCGACCGATCCGTACGGTCCGTCCGTGCACAAGATCACAGTCAATGGAGCAAGCATCGCGTACGACGAGGCCGGCACCGGTTCGCCAGTCGTCCTGCTGCACGCCGGAATCGCCGACCGGCGGATGTGGCGGGGGCAGGTGTCGGCGCTCGCCGCCCGGCACCGGGTGATCGTCCCGGACCTGCGCGGCTACGGAGACTCGGAGCTCCCGCCGACCCCGTTCACGCACCACGACGACGTGGCCGGGCTGCTGGACGCGCTCGACCTGCCCCGGGCCGCCCTGGTCGGCTGCTCCTTCGGTGGTGCTGTCGCCATCGACACCGCGCTGGCCCACCCCGACCGGGTGAGCGCGCTCGCGCTGTTCGACACGGCGGTATCCGGCAACGAGTGGTCCGACGAGGCGAACGACCTCTGGGACGGCCTGGTCGGCGAGGTCGACCCGGACGACTTCGTCGCCGGCGCGGCCGGTGAGGTGCGGTTCTGGGTGGTCGGCCCGCACCGCCAGCCGGAGGACGTCGACACGGAGCTGGTCGCGTTCGCGCAGGAGATGGACCAGCGTGCCCTCGCCGCCGAGCTGGCGCTCGGCGCGGTCGAGGTGGGAGAGCTGTCGCCACCGGCGATCGGTCGTCTCGGTGAGCTGAAGATCCCCGTCCTGGTCACCGCCGGCGCCGCCGACGTGCCGGACATCAGTCGGCTCGCCGACCGGATCGCCGCCGAGGTCCCCGGCGCGGTACGACTGCCCGACGTGCCGGACGCCGCGCACCTGCTGCCGCTGGAGCGTCCGGAGCCGGTCAACGCCGCACTGCTCGACTTCCTGAGCTAGCGCGCAGTCACCAGAGCGAACGGACCCCCCCGACCGGGACCCCGCCGCCGAAGAGCGGCACCTCGGCGTACTCGGTCAGCACCGGGGCCTCCACGCCCAGCCGGCGCAGCGCGGAGACCAGTACCGGCATCCGGGCCCGGTCGGCGCCGTCGTCGATCTTCAGTGCGACGGCGCCGACGCCCGGCAGCGCCACGGCGATCACGCCCTCGGCACCGACCTTGGCCAGCAGCCCCGGGACACCACGCATCAGCCGGGTGTCGTCGGCCTGGGTGCCACCCACGATCTCCGGGTACGCCCGCATCGCGTCGGCCACAGTGCGCGGCACCGAGCCGGGCTCGGCGTCGACCAGCCGGAGGTACGCCCCGGCCAGGCCGGCCAGCGACACCGCGAGGACCGGAGCACCGCAACCGTCGACCCCCACCGCAGCCGCCTGCTCGCCGGTGAACTCCTCGATGGCGGCCCGCAGCCGCTGCTGAAGCGGGTGCTCCGGCCTCCAGTAGCCCTCCCGCGACCAACCGGCGGCCTCACAGGTCAACAGCATCCCGCTGTGCTTGCCGGAGCAGTTCATCTGCACCCGGCTCGGGCCGCCACCGGCCCGGAGCACCGCCTCCCGGGCCGCGGCCCCCACCGGCAGGTCGGGCGGGCAGTGCAGCGCCGACGGGTCCAAGCTGGCGCGCTCCAGCAGCGCACCGACCCGGGCCAGATGGAATTCTTCGCCGGCGTGGCTCGCCGAGATCAGCGCCACGTCGGCCGGGTCGGTCAGGGCGAGGCCGGCCCGAAGCATCCCGATCGCCTGCATCGGCTTGCTGGCCGAGCGGGGGAAGATCGGCGAGGTCACGTCCCCGGCGGACGCCACCGCGACACCGGCGGCGTCCAGCACCACCACCGAGCCGCGGTGCGCACCCTCCACGAACCCGGACCGGACCACCTCGGCGAGCGGCGCGCCGCCCTCGTACGTCTTCGTCACGCGCTGGACGGTACCGACGGTCCGGGGGTGCCCGGCGGCGGGGTGACCAGGACGTCCATCGCCCGGGTGACAGGGGCGCGGGACAGACCCGGCCTTACAGCCCGAGCAGCTCGCGGGCCTCGGTCGTGGTCAGCGGCGGGCGCTGAGCGAGCTGGGCGAAGCCGACCGCGCGGGCGACCAACTGCATGTTGGACTCCACCGGGCGGCCCTTCGCGTACGTCACGGTGTCCTCCATGCCGACCCGCAGGTGCCCGCCGGTCGACAGCGAGGCCAGCAGCACAGCGATGGTGCTCCGGCCGACGCCGGTGGCCGAGAAGGTGGTGCCCTCGGGCAGGTCCCGCAGCATCCGGTGGGCCGCGACAAGGGTCTCGGTGGTGCCCGGCATACCGCCCGGCACGCCCATCACGAAGTCGACGTGCACGTGCCCGCCGGCCGGCAGCCCGTACTTGCCGAGCAACCGCTGCAACGCGGACAGGTGGCCGAGGTCGAAGATCTCGTACTCCGGCACGATCCCGCGTTCCTGCATCCGGGTGTGCAGGTCGACGATGAACTCCCAGCGGTTGAGGAAGACGTCGTCGCCGAAGTTGACGGTGCCCATGGTGCAGGAGGCCATGTCCGGACGGGCGTCGAGCACTGCGAGCCGGGCGGCCTCCGGGTCGGTCACCGCGCCACCGGAGGAGAGCTGCACGATCAGGTCGGTGCTCTCCCGCAGCGCCGCCACGGTGTCGGCCAGCCGCACCGGGTCGAGCGTCGGCCGGGCCTCGTCGTCGCGGATGTGGACGTGGATCACGGCGGCGCCGAGCGCCTCGCACTCCTTGGCGGTGAGCAGCAACTCGTCGAGGGTCACCGGCAGCGCCGGCACCTCCGCCTTGGCCGACTCAGCGCCGGTCGGGGCCACCGTGATCAACGTCCCTGTCGTCATGCCGGCGATCCTAGACGGCCCGCTCAGGACGGGTCGATCGCCGCCGCGGTCTCGCCGATCAGCAACGCGGCGTCGTCCGGGACGTTCCGCTTCAGCACCGCGAGAGCGACCTGGCCCAGCTCGTGGTGCAGCACTGCGGTGCCGACGAAGCCGACCGTCCGGCCGTCGAGGGTCACCGGCGTACCGGCCACCGGCGGCTGATCGGTGGTCACCCCGTCCAGATGCAGCAGTACGAGGCGACGTGGCGGGCGGCCCATGTTGTGCACCCGCGCCACAGTCTCCTGCCCCCGGTAGCAACCCTTGTCCAGATGCACCGCCGGGGCGATCAGGTCGACCTCGGCCGGAATGGTCCGGTGGTCGGTGTCCACCCCGACCCGGGGCTGCCGGGCGGCCACCCGGATCGCCTCGTACGCCCACAGCCCCGCGACCGGCACTCCGGCGCCGCGCAGCTCCGCCACCACCTGGTCCATCGCCGAGCGGGGCACCAGCAGGTCCACGCCGAGCGGACCACGTCGGGCCCAGCCGCCGATCGGCAGCGGTCGTACGTCGTACCGAGCGCTCGCCCGCTGTGGCACGGCACCGTGCGGGAACTTCGGACCCGGCACCGCGACCACGTCCGGCGCGGCGAGCCCGGTCACGCCGAGCGTGCCGAGCGCCTCCATGGCCTCCGGCCCGACCAGCGACAAGAGTGCCCGCTCGGCGGTCGCGTCGCGTGGTTCGACCTTGCTGAAGAACCGCATCTTCTCCAGGTAGGTCAACAGACCCTGGGTCGCGCCCGGCTCGGTGTCCAGCCAGGTGGTCTCGCCGTCCTCCGCGACCATGGCGTGCTGCTCGATGTGGCCGTGCGGGGACAGCACCAGCAGTTCGGTGCCCTCACCGGCCGCCAGCGCGTTCAGGTGCTGTGAGGTGACGGTGTGCAGCCAACTGGACCGCTCTTCCCCGGGCACCGCGATGACCCCCCGATGCGACCGGTCGACCAGACCGACAGCGGTGTCGAGAGTGCGCTGCTCGCGCAGCGGGTCGCCGTAGTGCGCGGCCACCCCCCGCACCCCGGCCGCGACGTGCGCCGGATCGGGCTGGTCACGGCTGGCCTCGTCGATGCCCTCGACGGCCACCGCACCCGCGATGTCGATCATTTTTCGTCCCCGTTCTCGCAGCGTGCGCAGACGCCGAAGAGTGACACGTGCCCGATGTCCACCCGGAACCCGCGCTGCGCGGCCAACTGGTCGGCGAGGGGGCGGAGCAGCTCCGGATCGATCTCGTCGATCGCGCCACACTCCCGGCAGACCAGGTGGACGTGTTGGTGTTCACCGGCGGCGTGATAGGTCGGTGAGCCGTGCGACAGGTGCGTGTGGGTGACCAGACCGAGCCGTTCCAACAGCTCGAGCGTGCGGTAGATGGTGGTGATGTTGACGCCGGCGGCGACCTCCCGGACCGCGGTGTGCACCTGCTCCGGGGTGGCGTGGCCCAGATCGAGCACCGCCTGGAGGACGAGCTGCCGCTGGGCCGTCAGCCGCAGCCCACGGGCCCGCAGCATTTCCGCGAGGGAGGATTCGGACACCGTCCGATCATAGTTCGGCCACCAGGCTGTTCCCCGCACCGCGATCGATCACCGCTACGCTCGACGGTCATGGTGAGGTCGTCCGTCGGGAAGGTCGCGGCCGACCCGACCGCGCGGATCGCCGTCCTGGGGCGTGGCCCGGTGCCGCCCGGCGACCCGGTGCTCCGCGGTGACGACCTCGGGGTGCTGCACGGCGACGGCCTCTTCGAGACCATGCACCTGCGCGACGGCCGGCCGTGGCTGCGCGACGAACACCTGGCCCGCCTCGCCACGGCGGCGGCCGCCGTCGAGCTGTCAGTGCCCCCCGCCAGCGCGCTGATCGACCTGCTGGACCAGGTGCGGACAGGCTGGCCAGAGGCTGTGGAAGGGGCACTTCGGCTGGTCTGCACCCGAGGCCCGGAGGCCGGCGGTCCGCCCACCATCTACGCAACGCTGGCCCCGGTGCCGGCGGCCACCCGGGCCGCCCGGCGGGACGGAATCACTGTGGCCACCCTGCCGCTGGGGCTGCCCGCCGCCGCCCGCAGCGGGCTGGCCTGGCTGCCGGCCGGCATCAAGTCCACGTCGTACGCGGTCAACAGCGCCGCCCGCCGCTGGGCCCGCCAGGCCGGCGTGGACGACGTGCTCTGGATCTCCTCCGACGGGTACGCGCTGGAGGGCCCCACCGCCAATGTGGTGTGGCTCACCGACGGCACGCTCTGCACGGTGCCGGCCGCCAGCACCGGCATCCTCGCCGGCACCACAGCGGCCTGGCTGCTCGCCCACGCGAGCGAGCTGGGCCTGAGCGCAGCCGAACGGATGGTCAGCACCGCCGAACTGCACGCGGCGGACGGCGTGTGGTTCACCTCGTCGCTGCGCGGAGCCGCCGAGGTCCACACGCTGGACGGGGTACGGCGGGCTCACTGCCCGCGTACCCCAGCCCTACAGGCAGTGCTGGGTTTCCCCATCTAGCCGGCGCCGACCGTCGAGGTCAGCCGCCGACCCGGACGAGTCGGGCGGAGAGGTGCGGGCTGAGCCCGTGCCCCATGGCAGCCATCTCCTGGGCGTAGAGCAGCGCACCCTCGACGATGCCGAAGAGCCGGTGCCCACCGGTGACCTCCTTGGCGGTCGGAGTCCGGATCACCGCGTCGGTGGCGAACTCGAGCTGCGTGCCGGTGCGCTTGCCCAGGTGCAGCTCCATCACCCCGGTCGGGGTGGTCAGCAGCGCCTCCAGCTCGTCGGTCGCCCGCCCATCCACCAGCACCGGCCGCCACCAGCCCACCTCGCGGCCGGCCGGACGGACCGGCTTGCTCTCCTCGTCGAGGATCCACGCACGCGACTCGTAGTGCAGGAACGGTCGGCCGTCGTGGCTGATCCGGATCTCCTGCGCGTAGTCGAAATCGTCGATGGTGGGGAAACCGCCCTTGCCCCGGCCGCGCCACAGACCGACGTACGGCAGCAGGGCATCCAGCGCGGGGTGCAGCTTCGGCCCGACCCGCAGGTCGTGGCTCTCCTCGAACGGGTACTCCTCGACCGGCGGCGCGTTCAGCCACGGCGGCTGCAGCGGGTTCTCGCTCACCAGCGTCACCAACGTCCTCTCGAAATGCGTACGGCAAGGTAGACCAGGCCACCGGCGAGCCCGCCCAGGCCAGCGACCAGCAGGCTGACAAACCCGATCTCGGTAACCATCCCGGCCATCCTATGCTGGGTCACATGGCCCGCAATCTCGTCGTCAAGGCCACCGCGGGGGCGGACGCCCCGGAGCGGTGCGCGCAGGCATTCACCGTCGCCGCGACGGCTGTAGCGGCCGGGGTGGACGTCTCGCTCTGGCTGACCGGTGAGTCCACCTGGTTCGCGCTGCCCGGTCGCGCCCAACAGTTCGACCTGCCGCACTCCGCACCCCTGGCCGAGCTGTTGCACGTCATCCTGACCAGTGGTCGGGTGACCGCGTGCACGCAGTGCGCGGCCCGACGGGAGATCGGCCCGGACGACGTGCTGCCCGGGGTCCGGATCGCCGGTGCCGCGGTCTTCGTCGAGGAGGCCTTGGCCGAGGGCGCGCAGGCACTCGTCTACTGACCGCACGGCGGCGGTCGGTCGATCCGAGCGGAGTGTCGATACCGCCCCGACATCCCGGACAGCTGCCTACGATTCGGATGTGACCGAGGCGGCGGAGAGGTTCTTCGAGGCACTGCCGTCGCGCGCACCCGACGTCCTGGGCGGCCTGGCCGACGGCACCCTCCAGATCGACCTCGGCGAAGACCACCGCACCGAACACTGGCTGGTCCGGATGCGGCCCGGGGCGGTGCAGGTCAGCCGGGGGCGTGGCCCGGCCGACGCGATCTGGTACAGCAGCGCCGCCCTCTTCGACAGGCTGATCAGCGGCGAGGCCCAGGGGGTCGCCGCGGTGCTGCGCAACGAGAGCACGTTCAGCGGGAACGTGGTGCTCTTCCTCGCCTTCCGCCGGTTCTTTCCGAACCCGCCCGGCACCCGCGATCCCCGCGAAACGGCCCGCCGAGCAGCCGGGCGACTCGGGTGAAGGACCTCGTCAGCATTCTGGACGGCAACACCTTCCTGGTC
Source organism: Micromonospora sp. NPDC048843 (assembly GCF_040649965.1). NCBI lineage: Bacteria > Bacillati > Actinomycetota > Actinomycetes > Micromonosporales > Micromonosporaceae > Micromonospora > Micromonospora sp. NPDC048843. The sequence continues at coordinate 32,418 of NZ_JBEZGJ010000021.1, read as the reverse complement.
AGCGACCGGCGCGGGGACATCGAACCGTCCTACGACTTCCCCACCGGGCTGTTCTCCTTCGACACCCGTTTCCTGTCCACGTGGGTGCTCACCCTGGACGGCGAACGGCTGCACGCTCTCTCCGTCGACGATGCCGAGTCGTACCGCACCAGGTTCTTCCTCGCCCCCGGCGAACCCACGCACTACCTGGACGCCAAGGCGTCGGTGATCCGCAGCCGGGCGATAGTGGGCAGCTTCGAGGAGGAGCTGACAGTGCTGAACCACCTCGGCGCGGAGGTCGAGTACAACCTCCGGATCGAGATCGGGGCCGACTTCGCCGACCTGTTCGAAATCAAGAACTCTCGGCAGAAGCGGGGCCGCACCACGGTCACTGTCGCCGAGAACGAGCTGCGGCTGACCTACCGGCGGGAGGCGTTCCACAGGGAGATGGTGGTCAGCACCACCGCGCCGGCGCAGGTCGACGACACCGGGATGACCTTCCGGATCCGGGTGGCCCGCAACGGCAGGTGGACCACCCGACTGCACGTGTCCAGCGTCGTCTACGGGGCCCGGGGCGAGGACATCCGGGCCACCCTCCCGTACGGCGGCAGCCGCAGCGCGACAGCCATCCGGGCCGAGCAGCAGGAGCTGATCGACCGGGCGCCGAAGCTCGGCTGCGACTGCGAGCCGTTGGCCGGGGCGTACCGGCGCAGCCTCAACGACCTGGCCGCGCTGCGCTACGAGTCGATCGCCCTGGGCGTACGGCTGATCGCCGCGGGACTGCCCTGGTTCATGACCCTGTTCGGCCGGGACAGCATCATCACCTCGTTGCAGGTGCTGCCGTTCCTGCCGGAGCTGGTCCCGCCGACCATCCTGATGCTGGCCGGACTCCAGGGGCAGCGGGTGGACGACTTCCGCGACGAGGAACCCGGCAAGATCCTGCACGAGCTGCGGTACGGGGAGACAGCCGGCTTCGAGGAGCAGCCACACTCGCCGTACTACGGGTCGGCCGACTCGACGCCCCTGTTCATCATCCTGCTCGACGAGTACGAGCGGTGGACCGGCGACGCCACACTCGTCCGCAAGCTGGAATCGCAGGTCCGCAGAGGGTTGGAGTGGATCGACACCTACGGTGACCTGCTCGGCACCGGCTACCTCTGGTACCAGACCCGCAACCCGGAGACCGGCCTGCAGAACCAGTGCTGGAAGGACTCCTGGGACGCCATCTCGTACGCCGACGGTCAGTTGCCCGGCTTCCCCCGGGCCACCTGCGAGTTGCAGGGCTACGCGTACGACGCGAAGGTCCGGGCCGCCCGGCTGGCCCGGACCTTCTGGAACGATCCGGATTTCGCCGACGAGCTGGAGCGGCAGGCCGCCGACCTCAAACGGCGGTTCGACAGGGACTTCTGGATCGCCGACCGCGAGTACTACGCGCTCGCGTTGGACGCCGACGGCCGGCAGGTGGACGCGTTGACCTCGAACATCGGGCACCTGCTGTGGAGCGGCATCGTGGACGAGTCGCGCGCCGGCAAGGTGGTCGAGCACCTGCTCGGGCCACGACTGTTCTCCGGCTGGGGGGTCCGGACGCTCGCCGCTGACGAGGGACGGTACAACCCGATCGGCTACCACGTGGGCACCGTCTGGCCGTTCGACAACTCGATCATCGCCTGGGGGTTGTGGCGGTACGGCTTCCGGGAGGAGGCGGGGTTGCTCTGCGACACGATGCTGGCCGCGTCCCGGTACTTCGAGGGTCGGCTGCCGGAGGCGTTCGCCGGCTACGCCCGTGACCTCACCGACTACCCGGTGGAGTACCCGACCGCGTGCAGCCCGCAGGCCTGGTCGACAGGCACCCCGCTTCTGCTGCTGCGGGTGATGCTGGGGTTGGAGCCACAGGGCGAGCACCTGATCATCGACCCGGCCGTGCCACCGGGGATGGGCCGGGTCGAGCTGCTGGACATCCCCGGCCGGTGGGGCATGGTCGACGCGTTGGGCCGCAGCCGTGACCCGGAGGACCAGCCGAACGACGGCTGACCCGAGCGGGCTGCCCGGCTCAGCTCGTGCAGCCGACTGTGGCGGCCAGTCGGGTGGCGTCCGGGCCGATCTCGGCCAGCACCGTGACGGCACCGCTGCGGTACGCGTACACCGGGGGTTGGTCCAGCAGTGGGGCGTTGCCGGCCAGCGGGGCGAGCGCGGCCGTCGATGCCGCCGGGCCGGGACCGTTCGCGGACCACACGGTACGGGCGAGCCCGCCGCCCGGGCAGGGCGCGGTGACCTGCTCCGACGCGGCGTCACCCGGGCGGTCGAGGGCCGTCAGTGCGGCGGTCAGCGCGGCGGCCTCCGGGCCGACAGCGGTTGCCGGGGACGGCGTGTAGCCGGCGCCGACCGGTCGGCAACCGGTGTCGACGACCAGTCGCACCCGGCCGTCGACTGTCGGCCGGCCCTCGACGGCCACGAATTCTCCGGCATCGGCGCGCAGCTCGGGGCCGTCCACCCCGGGCCCGACCCCGGCCCGCCAGCTCGCCGGCAGCCGCTGGGCGATGCCGGCCAGCACGGCCCGCTCGTCACCGGTGGCAGCGAGCACCCCTACCTCGCGCCGCAACCTGGCCCCGTCGGCGAACGGGGTGACCCGGCAGCCGGACGCGATCCGCGCCGGGCCCAGTTCCAGCAGCACGGCCGCACCGGCCGCGCGGGCCAACTCGCCGACCGCCCGGTCGACCACCGGGCCGGCCTGATCAAGGGAACGCTGTTCGCGCACGGTCGGCGGGTCGTTCCGCACCGATATCCAGGTGAGCCCGGCCAGCAGCACGGCCCAGACCACTGTCACGGCCAGCAGCCAACGTCGCCGCGACCGGGTCGGTGTCGGCGCGGCAGGGCCGGCCGAAGAGGCCCAACCCGTCTGGACAACACCGCTCACCCGGCCATGGTGTCACGCGCTCGCCGCCGGGGCGGCAGCGGAGGCGGTCGCCCTGGTGGAGCGACAGCGGGTCAGTGGTGGTTTCGCCGGGGCGGCGGGTCGAGTCGGTAGCCGATCCCCCGCACGGTGTGCACCTGCGGCCCGCCCGGCAGGCCCCGCAGCCTGCGACGAAGCCGTCTGATGGTGGATTGCAGCGCCGCGGTGTCCGCGCCACCCAGCGCGGAGACGCAGAGCCGTTCGTAGCTCCACACCGCAGGCGGTGGGCCGACGAGCACTGTGAGCAACTCCCGTTCGGTGGGGGTCAGCGGGAGCACCTCGCCACGCCAGGTGACCCGCTGTCCGACCCGGTCGACGACCAGTTCACCCCACGTGACCAGGCCGCGCGCCTCGGCGAGTGGAAGGACTGTGGGACTGACCGGCGTCGGACCGGTCGGCGACGACAACAGCTCGCGTAGCTCGGTCAGATCCGAACAGCTGAGCACCGGGGCGCGCCCGTCGAGTTGGCTCAGCACCCGCTCCCGCAGCGATGTGTCCGTGCCCACGCAGAGAACGATGGGGACCGCTTCGTCGGACCCGCCGCTTTCATCCCTGAAATGCACCAGTAGATAGTGACGCATGCCGATGGGTTTCGGCACCCGTCCCGGCGTGCCGGCGCGCTGCGAAGAGACGACCGGGGCCAGCCACCCCCGGGAGGGCGACCGGCCCCGGTCGATCAGAGCGGTGGGTCAGGCGACGGTGACGGCAACCTCGTTGACGCCTCGGCCGGCAGTGACAGCGGTGTCGCCGTTGCCGTGCCGGGACAACGCCCGCAGCGTCCAGGAACCCGGCGCGGCGAAGAACCGGAACTGCCCGGCGGCCGAGGTGACCACCTCGGCGGTGAACTCACCTGTCGAGTCGAGCAGCCGAACGTACGCGCCGGGCACCGGCTCGGCCTCGGTGGAGCGGACGATGCCGGTGATGACGGTTTCCTTCTCCAGGTCCAGGCTGGCCGGCAGCGGCGCGGCCTGGTCCGGTGCGGCGCAACCCGCGGCGGTGGGAAGAGTCATGATCAGGCCTCCCCGGGTTCGTCGCCGAGCGCGACCGGCACACCGACCAGCGAGCCGTACTCGGTCCAGGAACCGTCGTAGTTCTTGACGTTGCGGTGACCCAGCAGCTCCTGGAGCACGAACCAGGTGTGCGAGGAGCGCTCACCGATCCGGCAGTACGCGATGGTCTCCTTGCCGTCGTCGAGCCCCGCGTCGCCGTAGATCTTGCGCAGGTCGTCGTCGGACCGGAAGGTGCCGTCCTCGTTGGCGGCCTTGGACCACGGCACGCTGATCGCGGTGGGGATGTGGCCGGCCCGCTGCGCCTGCTCCTGCGGCAGGTGGGCGGGGGCGAGCAGGCGACCGGCGAACTCGTCGGGGCTGCGCACGTCGACCAGGTTCTTCGTGCCGATCGCCGCGACGACCTCGTCGCGGAAGGCCCGGATGGAGGTGTCCGGCTCCTGCGCGACGTACTGCGTCGCCGGGCGGGACACCGCGTCGGTGACGAGCGGGCGGGCGTCCAGCTCCCACTTCTTGCGGCCGCCGTCGAGCAGCTTCACGTCACGGTGGCCGTAGAGCTTGAAGTACCAGTAGGCGTACGCGGCGAACCAGTTGTTGTTGCCGCCGTACAGGATGACGGTGTCGTCGTTGCTGATGCCCCGCTCGGAGAGCAGCGCCTCGAACTGCGTCTTGTTGACGAAGTCCCGGCGGACCTGGTCCTGGAGGTCGGTCCTCCAGTCAATCTTGATGGCGCCGGCGATGTGGCCGGTCTCGTAGGCCGAGGTGTCCTCGTCGACCTCGACGAAGACGACGCCCGGGGCGTCGAGGTTCTTCTCGGCCCACTCGGCCGAAACGAGTGCGGTGTCGCGACTCATCGAATCACTCCCTGGTGAGGATGGATGGTGAGCCAACGCGCGCGAATCGATGGGTGTAACTGTCGCACCACGCGCGGGACCCAGCGGAAGGACGGATCACGGGTTCGTGCGACGGCGCCGCTGCCGGGCGTTCGGTGGGATAACCGGAGGGTGCGAGAACCCTGTGCCGGTGGCCGCCGTCAGGCGGCCGGAGACAGCCCCGCCGTCAGATGACGGGGCGACACAGGCAGGTGGCCACGCGGCACAGGTCGACCGCGCGCCGTTTGGTGAGGTGGGTCCCCATGGTCAGGGAGCGTACCAGCCAGTGACCATGCTGCCACTGGGCCGACCACCATCCGGGATCGTTCGGGCCGCCGAGAAGTTCGGCGGCCCGCAGCGCCTCCGGCGTCAGCCAGCGGAGTTGATCGGCACGTTCTTGGCGTCGGCGGTGACCGCCAGCCCTTCCGGCAGTGGACGAACCTCCCGGACAGCGAGCTGGAACGGCAACTCGGGCAGGGGCACATCGATGGAGATGCTCTTGGCGTAGTTGCTCAGGAAGGCCCGAGCCAGCGGCAGGTTCGGCAGACCCGCGGCGTCCAGGTCGTTGAACCGCAGGGCGACAGCGCCGTTGTCGGCGACCGTGACGTCGGCGGTGCCGCTGATGGTGAGCTTCTGACCGAGGATGTCGGCCGGGGCCTTCACGGTGAGCTTGCCGTTCTGCTCGCCGAGGGTGAGACCCGGGCGGTTCAGCAGCGCGGCCAGACTCTCGTAGCTGATCGTGCCGGTGCCGTTGACGGTGTCCGCCACGACGTCACCCTGGCCGGTGCGCAGGGTGTCGAGCGAGGCCCGCACGTTGCGGGCGTCCACATCGAGCACCGGGAGCCGGACGGCGTCACCCTCGACCGAGGCCTGCACGTCCCGCAGTTTGATCGAGATCCGCTCGTATCGACCATCGAGCACCTGGGTGAGGAACGGAGTTCCGGCCACTTCCACCTCGGGTGCGGCGGACTGCGCGCCCTGCTTGGTGATCTCCTGGCGTACGCGGTCGCCGATCATCCGCTCGGCGACCCCGACCGCGACCCGGTCAGCGATCACCAGCAACCCCGCCAGCAGCAGGAGCAGCACGAACAGCCCGATGAGCAGCTTGCGGCCACGCCGTCGGGGTCGCGCCTGGTCCACCGGATAGTCCTGCGCCACGCCGCCTCCTGTCTCCGCCCGTCGCGCCGCGACGGGTCGTTCGTACCGACGCCGCAGGGCGGCGCACCCGTAGGTACCCGACCGGCTCAGCGCTCAACCGTGACTCAGAGGAAGAGCATGCACATGGCGTACGCGGCCGGCGCCGCCAGGGCGAAGCCGCCGAGCGGGCCCTGCATGTGCCGCGCCACCCACATGGTGGGCGGTTCGCCGGCCATCAACCGGCCCGCCTCCGCGTACCCCACGGCGAGGTCGGAGAGGACGGCGGTGACCGCCGCGACCAGGCCGATCACGGCGGCCCGGGTCGGCGTGAAGGGGGCCACCAGGTAGCTGCCGAGGAGGGCGCTGGTCAGCGTGCCGACCATCGCGCCGGCCACCACGCCGGCGGCGCCCCGGGGCACCTGCGGTGCGAGCCGGGGCCAGGGCAGTACGGCGTCGGTGAGTCGGGCGACGGTGAGCGCGACACCGCTCGCGGTCAGGCAGACGGTGATCGCCTGGGTGCCGGCCGGGATCCGGCTGAGCACGATCAGGGTGCCGAAGGCCACCACCCCGACCACGATGAGCAACGTGGAGCCGAGGGAGTCGGTGACCCGGACCCGGTCGACCCGACGAACCAGCTGGCCGAGCACCGCGGCGAGGAACCCACCGGCGGCCAGGTAGCCCAGCGGCGCCAGGCCGGCGACGTCGGTCTGCACCGCCGCGATGTCGACGAACGCCGCGACCACCGCGCTGATCCCGGCGACCACCAACAGCGCGGGCGGACGCATGGCCATCGTCCAGGCGAGCACGAACAGCAGCTGGACGCCAAAGATGATGAAGGCGAACGGCAGCCGGTGACCGGGGCCCGACGTCTGCGCGCCGAGCACCAGGCCGACACCGAGCAGCGCGGCGAAGCCGGCGATGGTCAGCGCCAGTTGACGGTGCACAGCGACCGGGGGAATGACCTCCTCTTCCGGCTCGTCGATCTCGTCTTCGGATCGGCGGGCCGGCTCGCCGGCGCGGCGGGCACGGCGCGGCCCACCCCGTTCGCGGCGATCGCCATCGGTGGTGGCCGGACCGGTACGCGGCGCGGGCGGTTGGCCGCGCGTCGCTGCGGCGGCCGGACCCGGTTGGGGCCCAGCGGGCCACGATTCGCGGCCGGCCTCGGGCGAGGTGGAGGGAAACACGACCCGATCGTGCCAGACCGACGGCCCGACGCGGTGGTCACGGGTTTCAGCGACGTTAAAATCCGGGCCACGATCAGGGGCAAGGTAGACAAACAGGAAATGGCCTGACGGTGCGGCCGAGGCGATCGGTTAGGCTCAACGCGTTACCCGCCCGTCAGCGACGCCGGGACCACGCAATTTCTCAGCGCACTCCTTGATGAGTGCGACTGGTCGCGTGCGGCCTCGCGCCGCCGGGACGGAGGTGATCGTGGAGATCCTGCTGCTGGTGACCGCGCGTGCAGGAGAACCGTCGGCTGTGCTGCCGGCGCTCGACCTGCTGCCGCACTCGGTCCGCACCGCGCCGCGTGATGTTCGCACCCTGGTCGCGGGCCCCAGTCCGGACGCTGTGATGGTGGATGCTCGATCGGAGTTGAGCGAGGCTCGCGCGACCTGCCGGATGTTGCACGCCACCGGGCTCGGCGTGCCGCTGGTCGCGGTGGTGACCGAGGCCGGCCTGATCGCACTCAACGCCGACTGGGGCGTTGACGACGTCATCCTCGCCTCCGCCGGCCCCGCCGAGGTCGAGGCACGGCTGCGGCTGGCGGTGGGCCGGCTCAGCAACGCGACCGCCGGCGCGGGCGGCTCGATCCGGGCCGGCGAGTTGACCATCGACCCGGACACCTACGCGGCCAAGCTCAAGGGCCGTCCGCTCGACCTCACCTACAAGGAGTTCGAGCTGCTGAAGTTCCTGGCCCAGCACCCGGGCCGGGTGTTCACCCGGGACCAGCTCCTGCGCGAGGTCTGGGGCTACGACTACTTCGGCGGCACCCGCACCGTGGACGTGCACGTCCGGCGACTGCGCGCCAAACTCGGTTCGGAGTACGAGTCGATGATCGGCACCGTCCGCCAGGTCGGCTACAAGTTCGTCGTTCCACCGTCGCGGTCGCTTCCCGAGGCGGAGCACGCGCCCCTGCCGGTCTGATCCGGAGGCCCCTCCGGGCGATTTCCCATATGCCCTTTTTGCGCAGCTTGGCGGCTCTATTCTGACTGCCGGGTTTGTCGGAGAAAGGGGCAACGGTGCGCGCACTGAACACGGGGGCGACGGGCCGGCGTGACCGGCAAGCCAGGCGGAAGTCGTGACGCGGGGCAGCTCCACCGCGCGGGCCGCGGGGATCGTGACGCTGGTGGTGGCGGGGCTGCTCGGCTCCGCGTACGTGCTGGGCCGCAGCCTCGTCCCCGACCAGACGCCTCGGCAGTCCACCGGTGTCACCACGAGCGCCGACGGACCGCACTACGCCGACCAACCCAGCGTTGGCGAGCCGGGCGGAGCCCCGAGCGCCAGCGCGAGCGCGGCTGAGACCGGTCCAGCCGAGACCGGCCAGGACGGATCCGGACGGGATGCCGGAGGCGACAACCTGTTCGGCGCGCAGGCCACCACCGGCACCCCGCGACTCGCGCTGACCTTCGACGACGGGCCGGACCCGCGCTACACGCCGCAGGTCCTCGCCCTCCTGCGCGAATACGACGTGCGCGCCACGTTCTGCGTGGTCGGCGAGAACGCGCAGAACCACCCCGACCTGGTCCAGTCGATCGTGGACGCCGGGCACACCCTGTGCAACCACTCCTGGCACCACGACGTCGGCCTGGGCGCCCGGTCGGCCGACGCGATCCGCTCCGACCTCCTACGCACCAACGCGGCGATCCGGGCGGCGGTGCCGAACGCCCCGATCGTCTGGTACCGCCAGCCGGGCGGAGCCTGGACGTACCCGGTGGTGTCGGTGGCGCGCCAGCTCGGCATGACCCCGCTGCACTGGTCGGTGGATCCGTCGGACTGGGAGCTACCCGGCGCCAGCAAGATCACCGCGACGGTGCTGAGCCAGGTCGAACCGGGCTCGGTGGTGCTGCTGCACGACGCCGGTGGGGACCGGCAGGGCACGATGGAGGCGCTGCGCCGGATCCTGCCCGACCTGACCGCCCGGTTCGAGCTGGAGGCACTCCCCACCGATCCGACGTGAGCCGCGGCTTTACGGCGACGCTCCGGGCGTCACGACACGCAACGGATACGGTGGCGGGATGAGCAGCGCGGAGCCGACCAGCGACCAGGTGACCCGGAGCGACCAACTGGCGCCGGCGGAGATCGCCGACGTACTCGCCCTCGCCAGCGCCGCAGGCGACACGGACGGAGCGGACCCGCTCGACGAACACGTCCTGCTGCGGCTGCGCGACGCCGACGCCCCGGCCGTTCATCTGATCGCCCGCGCCGACGACGGCACCCTCACCGGGTACGCGCACCTGGACACCACCGACCCGGTGGGCGGGATCGGGGTCGAGCTGGTGGTGCACCCCGCGTACCGGCGGCGGGGCACCGGGCGGGCGCTCGCCCGGGGCGTACTCGCCTCGGCCACTGGGCCGCTGCGGGCGTGGGCGCACGGCGACCACCCCTCGGCCGCCGCGCTCGCCGTCGACCTCGGCTTCGCCCGCGCCCGGGTGCTCTGGCAGTTGCGCCGGCCGTTGGCGGCTCCGCTGGGTGAGCCGCGCCTGCCCGACGGGGTGGCGCTACGCGCGTTCCGGCCCGGGGCGGACGACGCGGCCTGGTTGACCCTCAACGCACGAGCCTTCGCCGAGCACCCCGAACAGGGCCGGTGGACGTCGGACGACCTGCGGGTCCGCCTCGCCGAGCCGTGGTTCGATCCGGCAGGCTTCCTGCTCGCCGAGGAGACCGCGACCGGCCGACTGCTCGGCTTCCACTGGACCAAGGTGCACGAGCGACCGGGGTCGGCGCGGATCGGCGAGGTGTACGTCCTGGGGGTGGAACCGACAGCGCACGGCGGCGGGCTCGGCCGGGCCCTGACCACCGCCGGGTTGGCACACCTGCGGGACAAGCGCGGCCTCGACCGGGTGATGCTCTTCGTGGACGACTCGAACACCGGGGCGGTCGCGCTCTACGAGCGGCTGGGCTTCGCCCGGTGGTCCGCGCACATCAACTACCACCTGGGCTGACCGTCGGCGTTCGCCCCGACCGAGTCACCGGTGGGTAACGGCCGAGCGTCGGCGGGATAACGCCGAACCGGAAATATACCCATACTTCCGACAGGTGTACCCGGGTTCATTTAACGGACAACTCACCCTCGGCAAGCGGTCACCTCAGGGGCCGTACGTGTTCACCTTGCGTTCACTTGCGACCGGCGAACCGGCTACCTGGCACTTCTAACTTTCGTGTCAGCCGGTCAGTGCCGGTCCTCGGGCCCCGGGATCGGGGCGCCAAGTCAGACGCGAAGGGAAACCCCTCAGGTGAAGCTCCAGCGGTACGGCACTATTGCCTGCCTCGCTCTTGCCGCGACGCTCGGCCTCAGTGCATGCGGCTCGGACAACAACGAGCCCGCCTCCGGCGCGAGTGCTTCGGGCCCGGCCGCCGCGGTCGACTGCGCTACCGGCACGCTGAACGCCCAGGGCTCGTCGGCCCAGAAGAACGCCATGGCCGAGTGGATCAAGGCGTACCAGCAGAAGTGCCAGGGCACCACGATCAACTACGAGGCTTCCGGCTCGGGCGCCGGCATCCAGGCGTTCATCGCCGGGACCGCCGACTTCGCCGGTTCCGACTCCGCGCTCAAGCCGGAGGAGCAGCCGCAGGCGGACGCCAAGTGCGTCGGTGGCAAGGCCATCCACCTGCCGATGGTGATCGGCCCGGTAGCCGTCGCCTACAACGTCAGCGGCGTGGACAACCTCCAGCTCAAGCCGGCCACCCTGGCGAAGATCTTCGCCGGCAAGGTCACCAAGTGGGACGACGCCACGATCAAGGCCGACAACCCGGAGGCCAAGCTCCCGGCGACCACGATCCAGACCGTCCACCGTTCGGACGAGTCGGGCACCACCGACAACTTCACCAAGTACCTCTCGAAGACCGCTGAGAGCGACTGGACCCTTGGCAACGCCAAGGCGTGGAAGGCCCCGGGCGGCACCGGCGCCAAGGGCTCGGACGGCGTGGCCAGCCGGGTCAAGGGCGCGGACGGCTCCATCGGCTACATGGAGTGGTCGTTCGCCGAGAACGCCGGTCTGAAGATGTCGAAGATCGGCAACGGCAACGGCGAGTTCGCCGCGCTGACCGCCGAGGCTGCCGGCAAGACCATCGCCGGCGCTGCCATCGAGGGTCAGGGCGACGACCTCAAGCTGAAGATCGACTACAACACCAAGGAGGCCGGGGCGTACCCGATCGTCCTGGCGACGTACGAGATCGTCTGCAGCAAGGGCCTCGCGGCCGACAAGCTGAAGCTGGTCAAGGGCCTGCTGGGCCACGCCGCCAGCGCCGAGGGCCAGGCCTCTCTCACCGAGCTGGGCTACGCCCCGCTGCCGGAGACGGTCCGCACCAAGGTCGAGACCGCGGTCAAGAACCTCTCCTGACCCGACCCCACCACCTCAGCAACGGAATCGAGCGAGCAGATGGGTGAAACCCCTCACCGCTCGGCCGACGCCGGCACCGGCGGGACGCGCGTGACCCAGAGTCACGAGTGGCCCGCCGGTGCCTCGGCGCGTGTGGCCGAGGCACCAGTCAGCACCCGATCCCCGGGCGGCACCGGGCTGGGCGGCGGCGGCGCGCTGCCGCGCAGCCGTAAGTTCGGCGCCGAGCGGGCCTTCCGCGGCCTCACCCTGGCCGCCGGCACCGCCGTTCTGGTCATCATCGCCGCCATCGCGATCTTCCTGGTCGCCAAGGCGGTGCCGGCCCTACGCGCCAACACCGAGAACTTCTGGTCCTACGAGGGCTGGTCCCCCAACGAGACAGAGCCGAAGTTCGGCATCGGTGCGCTCGCCTTCGGCACCGTCCTCAGCTCGGCGCTCGCACTGCTCATCGCTGTGCCGGTGGCGCTCGGCATCGCGCTCTACCTCTCGCACTACGCGCCGCGCCGGTTGGGCACCGCGCTCGGCTTCCTGGTCGACCTGCTGGCCGCCGTACCGAGCGTGGTCTTCGGCCTCTGGGGGCGGGACGTCTTCAGCAGCCCGGTCCGGGACTTCTCGGTCTGGCTGAACCAGCACTTCGGCTGGATCCCGCTCTTCGGCGGCGACGGCCCCTTCGGGGCGTCCGTCATGCTCGGTGCCCTGGTGCTCGCGATCATGGTGCTGCCGATCATCACCTCGCTCTCCCGCGAGGTGTTCCTCCAGACCCCCACCGCGAACGAGGAGGCCGCCCTCGCACTGGGCGCCACCCGCTGGGAGATGCTCCGCACCGCGGTGCTGCCCTACGGCCGTCCCGGCATCATCGCCGCGATGATGCTCGGCCTCGGCCGGGCGCTCGGCGAGACCATCGCCCTGGCGCTGACCCTCGGCATCACCTTCGGCATCTCGTTCAACCTGATCCAGAACGGCGGCAACACCATCGCCGCCAACATCGCCAATGCGTTCGGCGAGGCGAACGAGACCGGCCGGGGCGCACTCATCGCCTCCGGTCTGGTGCTGTTCACCATCACGCTGATCGTCAACATCACGGCGCGGGCGATCATCTACCGCCGCCGGGAGTTCACGGAGTCGGCCGCATGACCACAACCGCCACCTCCCACCGCACCCGGCCGCCGGCCCAGCCCAACTCGCTGCGGACCAAACGGCTGCCCTGGTACGCCGCCCCGGTCATCGCCGTTGCGGCCCTGGCGCTCGCCGCCGTGATCGTCTACGGCACCAGCATCGGCGGCCCGGTCCTCGTGGTCGTCCTCGGCGCGATCCTCTACCTGGTCGGGCTCTTCGCCGCCGCCAACGCGGTCGAGGGGCGCCGATCGGCCCGTAACCGCACCTGGAGCGCACTGATCCACTCCGCCTTCGTGCTGGCGGTGCTGCCGCTCGTGTCGGTGGTCTGGACGCTGGTCAGCAAGGGCGCCGACCGACTGGACGTCAACTTCTTCCAGACCTCGATGAACAACATCGGAGCCCGGGACGCCAACGGCGGCGCGTACCACGCGATCGTCGGCACGCTGGAGCAGGTCGGCATCGCCACCCTGATCACCGTCCCGCTCGGCGTTCTCTGCGCGATCTACATCGTCGAGTACGGGCGGGGCAAGTTCGCCTTCGCGATCCGGTTCTTCGTGGACGTGATGACCGGCATCCCGTCGATCGTCTCCGGCCTCTTCGTGCTGGCGTTCTGGGTGCTCATCGTGTCGCCGTGGTTCAACGACGGTCGGCCCAGCTTCTCCGGCTTCGCCGCCGCGCTCGCGCTGAGCGTGCTCATGCTGCCCACCATCGTCCGGTCCACCGAGGAGATGCTCCGCCTCGTACCGGCGCCACTGCGCGAGGGCGCGTACGCGCTCGGCGTACCCAAGTGGAAGACCATCCTGCGGGTGGTGCTGCCGACGGCGCTGCCCGGCATCGTCACCGGCGTCATGCTCGCCATCGCCCGCGCGGCCGGTGAGACCGCGCCGGTGCTGCTGGTCGCCGGCGGTGGCGCCGCGATCAACACGAACCCCTTCGAGAACAACCAGTCGTCGCTGTCCCTCTTCGTCTACCAGCAGGCCGGCGACGCGTCGAAGTACGCCCCGGCACGGGCGTGGACCGCGGCACTGACCCTGGTCGCCCTCGTGCTCATCCTGACGATCGCGGCGAAGCTGCTGGCCCGTCGCAACAGGCTCAGCCGATGAACCCCGGAGGTACCACCATGGCCAAGCGCGTCTCCGCCTCGAACGTCACCGCGTACTACGGCGGCTTCAAGGCAATCGAGAACATCAACCTGACTGTCGAGCCGAAGACGGTCACCGCCCTCATCGGGCCGTCCGGTTGCGGCAAGTCGACGTTCCTGCGGTCGATCAACCGGATGCACGAGGTGCTGCCGGGGGCCCGGGTCGAGGGCAGCCTGACCATCGACGACCAGGACATCTACGACCGGGACGTGGACGTCACAGCGGTCCGGCGCACCATCGGCATGGTCTTCCAGCGGCCGAACCCGTTCCCCACCATGAGCATCTTCGAGAACGTGGTGGCCGGGCTGAAGCTCAACGGGGTACGCAAGAAGTCGATCCTGGAGGACGCGGCCGAGAAGGCCCTGCGCGCCGCGAACCTGTGGGGCGAGGTCAAGGACCGGCTGGGCAAGCCCGGCGCGGGCCTCTCCGGCGGTCAGCAGCAGCGGCTCTGCATCGCCCGGACCATCGCGGTCGAGCCGCAGGTCGTCCTGATGGACGAGCCGTGCTCCGCCCTGGACCCGATCTCCACGCTGGCGATCGAGGACCTGATGTTCCAGCTCAAGGACAAGTTCACGATCATCATCGTGACGCACAACATGCAGCAGGCAGCGCGTGTCTCGGACCGGACCGCCTTCTTCTCGATCGAGAAGACCGGCGACCCGGGCCGGCTGATCGAGTACGACAACACCCAGAAGATCTTCAGCAACCCGAGCGTGAAGAAGACCGAGGACTACATCACCGGCCGCTTCGGCTGAGCCGCTGGCACCCGGTCCGCGAGGGGCGTCGGTCGACCTGACCGGCGCCCCTTCCGCGTACCCCGACGCGGTTCCGGCCTGGCGGCGGCGCGGCGCGGCGCGGCCAAGATCATGCTTGATCAAGGATGTAGTGGCCTCACCGCAACGGAGGCCACCACAACCATGTTCGAGCGCGAGGTTCGACAGGAGCCCGCCCGGGGTCCAGACCGAGCCCAAGATCTACGCAACTTCAGGGATGCTGCTGTCTCCCGCGAGCCCGAGGCAGCAGCATCCCTGAAGTTGTGCGGATCTTGACGGCGCACGTCGACGCGAGCGCCCTGCGGCGAGGGCGCCGCAGCGTGGGCAGCCGTCAGCCCAGGACGAAGCGGGGTTCGCCGTCCGGGGGCAGGTCCAGGCGCGGGGTGACCGGGCTGGCGGCGTCCCGATCGGCCGCCGCCCGCGCCACCCCGGCCAGGTCGCCGGCCGCCGCCACCTGGGCCAGCGTGACCACTGTCGGTGGCAGCATCGTCAGCTCGCCGGCCTGCGCGCGGGCCAGCGCGTCCGCCGGGCGGATCCACAGTGTGTGGTCGGCCTCGCCGGAGACGTCGCGGGTCCGCTGGCCCGCCGGCAACAGAGCGATGAAGAAGTACGTGTCGAAGCGGCGCGGCTCGAACTCGGGAGTGATCCACCGGCTCCAGGGCAGCAGCAGGTCCGACCGAACTGTGAGCTGACGGTCGGCGAGCAGCGCCGCGAAGCCCAGCCGGCGCCCCTCCAGGTCCTGCCGAGCAGCCTCCCAGTCGTCGCCGCTGACGTCGCCCACCACTGTCTCCCGGTTCGGGCCGGCGAGCAGTACGCCGGCCTCCTCGAAGACCTCCCGAGCGGCGGCGCAGACCACCGCCTGCGCGGCCTGTGAGGGCACTCCGAGCCGGTCCGCCCACTCGCCCGGCGTCGGGCCGGCCCAGTCCAGGTGTGCCTCCGAGTCGGAACGGTCCACCCCGCCTCCGGGGAAGGCGTACATCCCGCCGAAGGTCATCGCGGCGACCCGGCGGATGACGTACACCTCGAAGTCGGCGTCGGTCGGACGCAGCAGCAACACGGTGGCCGCGACCCGCGGCGTCGCCGGGGTGCCGCCCTCGGCCCGGAACCGGCGGGCGTGCTCGACCAGGGCGGCCGGGGCGGCGAAGCCGTCACTGTCGATCGTCATGCCGCGAGCCTAGTTCCCGTCGGATGAACTGGTCGGCGGCCGGGCAGCGGGCGGTTCACCTGGCTCGGCTAGCGTTCCGGCATGACTCGTTGGGGCATCCTGGCCACCGGCCACATCGCCAGCCGTTTCGCCGAAGACCTCCGGCTGGTGCCGGACGCCGAGTTGGTAGCAGTTGGTTCCCGCGCCGTGGAGAGCGCCCGGCGCTTCGCCGACACGTACGGCGCGAAGCGCGCCTACGGCTCCTGGGTGGAGTTGGCCGCCGACCCGGAGGTGGACGCGATCTACGTGGCGACCCCGCATTCCGCGCACTACGAGGCGGCGATGACCTGCCTCACCGCCGGGCGGGCGGTGCTGTTGGAGAAGCCGTTCACCCTCGACCTGGCCACCAGCACCGAGCTGGTGGAGACTGCCCGCGCCGCCGGGGTCTTCCTGATGGAGGCCATGTGGATGCGGCTGAATCCGGTGATCCTGCGGGTGGTCGAGCTGATCGCGGACGGGGCGATCGGCACGGTGACCGGCGTCCGGGCCGACTTCGGGGTGGCCGGGCCGTTCCCGCCGGAGCACCGGATGCGTAACGCGGCGCTGGGCGGGGGCGCCCTGCTCGACCTGGGGATCTACCCGATCAGCCTGGCCCACCTGCTGCTCGGGGTGCCGCAGCACATCCGGTCGTGGGCGCAGCTCGGCCCGGAGGGGACGGACGAGAACACCGGCATGCTGTTCGGCTACGACTCCGGCGCCCTGGCGACGCTGAGCTGCGGCATGGTCGGGTTGAGCGGGCAGACCGCCTCGATCACCGGCACCACGGGGCGGATCGATCTGCCGGACCCGTTCTTCCGGCCGGGTTCGGTGACAGTGCACCGGGCCGGCGCGGAGCCGGAGACGATCGTCGCCGACGGGGCCGGCAACGGCTACCAGTACGAGGCGATCGAGGTGCAGCGCTGCCTGGCCGCCGGCCTGACCGAGAGCCCTGTGGTGCCGCATGCCACGACCCTTGAGGTGATGACCCTGCTGGACACGGTCCGCGAGCAGATCGGCGTGCGCTACGTCTGAACAGCGCAAGGGCCCCCGGTCACGGCTGGACCGTGACCGGGGGTCCTCGCGGTAACTCAGCCGAAGAGCGGTCGGACCAGCAGGTACGTGACGCACGCGATCAGCGCGGAGGCCGGGAACGTGATGATCCAGGCGAGCACGATGTTGCCGGCCACGTTCCAGCGAACCGCGGAGAGTCGCTTGGTAGCGCCCACACCCATGATCGCCGAGGTGATGGTGTGGGTGGTGGAGATGGGCGCCTTCAGCACCAGCGCGTTGAAGTAGAGCACCGCGCTGGCGACGGTCTCGGCGGCGAAGCCCTCCGGCGGTCCCAGATCGATGATCTTGCGACCGAGGGTACGGATGATTCGCCAGCCGCCGGCGTACGTGCCGAGGGCGAGCATCGTCGCCGAGGTCCAGAACACCCAGCCCGGGATGTGCGTCTTGCTCTCCTGGAAACCACCGGTGTAGAGCGCCAGCACCACGATGCCCATGGTCTTGGCGGCGTCCTGCATGCCGTGGCCGACCGACATGGCGGCCGCCGAGGCGGTCTGCGCCCAGCGGAAGCCCCGGTTGAGCTTGCCCGGCTGCCCCTTCCTGAACAGCCACAGGATGGCCAGCATCAGCAGGTAACCGAGGGTGAGGCCGACGATCGGCGACAGCACCATCGGCAGCAGCACCTTCTCGCCGATGTTGACCCACTGCACGATGCCGCCGGCAGACAGCAGGGTCGCGCCGACCAGGCCGCCGAAGAGTGCGTGCGAGGACGACGAGGGCAGACCGAAGTACCAGGTGATCAGGTTCCAGGCGATCGCCCCGAGCACCCCGGCGAAGACCACACCGAGGCTGCTCACCCCGGTGGGGAGGGTGACCAGGCCGTCGCCGACGGTCTTGGCCACGCCGGCGCCGAAGTGGGCGCCGACGAAGTTGCCGACTGCGGCGAGCCCGAGGGCGATCCGAGGGGTCAGCGCCCGGGTGGAGACGCTTGTCGCGATCGCGTTGGCGGCGTCGTGGAAGCCGTTGGTGTAGTCGAACGCCAGGGCCACCGCGATCACCGCCAGTACGGCGATGAGTTCAGGGGACACCGGCTCAGGACTCCTTGACGGCGATGGTCTCGACGGTGTTGGCCACGTGCTCGAAGGCGTCGCAGGCGGCCTCCAGCTCGTCGGCGACCTCCTTCATCTTCAGCACCGTCAACGCGTCGTACTCACCGGAGAACAGGCGGACGAGCAGCTGCCGGTTGATCCGGTCGCCCTCGTTCTCCAACCGGTTGCACTCGATCCAGTAGTCCTCGAGATCCTTCATCGACTTGAGCCGGGGCATCGCGTCGGCGGTCAGCTTGGCCTGCTGGTCGAGCACGTTGACCATCTCGTGCAGCTCGCGGGGCAGCGCCGGAAGCTCGGTCAGCCCGTACAGGTAGAGCAGGTCGCCGACCGCTTCCAGGTGGTCCATCACGTCGTCCAGCAGCGAGCCGAGCCGGTAGATGTCCTCCCGGTCGAACGGGGTGATGAAGGTCGAGTTGATCTTCTTGTACAGGTCGTGGGTGATCTGGTCGCTGTCGTGCTCGACCTCGGTGAGCCGCTCACTGACGGACTGCACGTCCACGCCGGGCAGGGCCAGCTCGTTGAGCAGCGCCGTGCCCCGGACCAGGTTCTGCGCGGCCCTGGTGAAGAGCTCGTAGAAGGCGCCCTCGGTGGGGCGGAAGGAAAACTTCACAGCACAGACCTCGTCGCGTCGGTGGAAGGGTGGCGGCACCCGAGAGCGCCCGCTCGGTGAATGCTAGGAAACGCCAGAACCGCGAATTCGCCGGCCCACCCCTGGCCAGGCACCATTCACCGCTCGTTCACCTGCCGTTCATCTCGGCCGCCCCACCCGCACCCACTCCCCCAGCCAGCAGGCGCTTCCGCTCCCGTGCAACGTCGAAATCGGCAGCCGGATACCCGAGACGGAGCGTGTCGAACGTCTCACGCAGCAGGTGGGCCACCGCCCAGTCCCGGTACCACTTGCGGTCCGCCGGCACCACGAACCAGGGCGCGGCGTCCGTGCCGCACCGGCTCAGGGCCTCGGCGTACGCGGCCTGATAGTCGTCCCAGTGCCCTCGCGAGTCGATGTCGGAGGGGTTGTACTTCCAGTGCTTACGCGGGTCGGTGAGCCGGTCCATCAGGCGCTTGCCCTGCTCGACGTACGAGATGTGCAGCATCACCTTGATCAGGGTGACGCCGCCCTCGGTCAGCTCCTGCTCGAACGAGTTGATCTCGTCGTAGCGGGCTCGCCAGGTCGTCTCCGGCACCAGCGAGCCGACCCGGGCGATCAACACGTCCTCGTAGTGCGAACGGTTGAACATCCCCACGTACCCCGGCGGTGGCAGCTCCCGGCGAATCCGCCAGAGGAAGTCGTGCCGCAGCTCCTGACGGGTCGGCGGCCCGAACGAGCGGATGTGCAGGCCCAGCGGGTTCATCGCGCCGGCCACCCGCTTGATCGTGCCGTCCTTGCCGCCGCAGTCCATGGCCTGGAGCACCAGCAGCACCCGGTGCGCCGGCCGCTCCGACCCGGTCTTGGCCATCGCGAAGAGCATCTCCTGTTGCCGACCCAACTCCTCGCCGACCAGTTCCACCTGCTCCCGCGCCCAGGTCTTCCGGTGCTCGCCGCGGCCCGCGGGCTCCGGCAGGCCGGGCATGGACCGCTGATCGATCGCGCCGAGATCCACCGGCGCGGTGACCCGCAGCAGGTCCCGCACGGAACCGCCGTCCGGTGCCACGATCTGCCCTTGCTGGGGTGCGCTCATGCACGGATCATCGCCCACCCACAGCCGTTCCGCCCGCCGAGGCCCACCTCCGAACCCGGGCCCGCTGATCGGCACCAACCGACCTGCGCCCACGGCAGGCACCGTCCACCGGGCCGTTTCGGGGCTGCCGGCGGGCCCACTCGGCGGGAGGATGTAGGCCGGGACGCCGACCGGAAGGGGTGGGGGGTCGTGCGGGAGCTGGCGACGGAGTTCGAGGCCGAGCGGGGCCGGCTGCTCGCGGTGGCCCACCGGATGCTGGGCAGCCGCAGCGAGGCGGAGGACGCCGTGCAGGAGACCTGGCTGCGCTACGCCGGGGCGCTGGCCGACCCGGCGGCCCGCGCCGAGATCCGGGAGCTGTCCGCGTGGCTGACCACCGCCTGCGCTCGGATCTGCCTGGACGTGCTCCGCTCGGCCCGGGTCCGCCGGGAGGCGTACCCGGGGCAGTGGCTGCCGGAGCCGGTGGTGAGCCCGTTGGGCGGCCGGTCGCCGGCCGACGGCTACGCGCCCGACCCGGCGGAGCGGGCGGTGCGCACCGACGAGGTCGGCACGGCGCTGCTGGTGGTGCTGGAGCGGCTCGCGCCGGAGCAACGGGTCGCCCTCGTGCTGCACGACGTGTTCGCGCTGCCGTTCGCAAGGGTCGCTGGGGTGCTCGGCACCACCGAGGTGGCGGCCCGGCAGCTCGCCTCACGGGCCCGACGGGCGGTCACCTCGGCGGACGTACCCCGGCACACCGCCGACCCGGCCGAGCAACGTCGGGTGCTCAAGGCGTTCGTCGCCGCCACCGAGTCCGGCGAGTTGGACCAACTGCTCCAGGTGCTCGCGCCGGACGTCGTCTTCGTCGGCGACTCCGGCGGGCACTTCCCGACCGCCCGCTGGCCGGTGCTCGGCGCGGACTCCGTGGCTCGCCTCACGCTCGGCCTGTTCGGCCGGACCGGCCGGTACACCGACCGGGTGCTGGCTCGGCCCGTGCTCGTCGACGGCATCCTCGGCCTACAGCTGGAGACGACGCACAGCGACGGGCGACCGATCCGCCTGGTCACCGCGTTCGCTGTCGACCAGGGCCGGATCACCGCCATCTACAACCAACTCAACCCGGAGAAGCTGACCGACCTGCCGCCGCTGAACGCCGACGACGGCTGGCCTCCACGCTGGTGAGCCGGCCCGAACGGGCGTGCGGCCTCAGACCACCAGAGCCAACCACTTGCGGTACGCGGTGGCGAACGGCTCGGTGCCGTCGCCCAGGGCCCCCAAGAGCCGCTGTGCTGCGGCCTCGGCCTCGGCCACCACGTCGTCCGGGTAGCCGAACCGGGCCCGGTGCTCGGCGAACTCGTCCTCGTCGAGCAACTCCACCAGGCCGGTGGCCCGACGCCGGACGACGTCCAGGTCCAGGTCGATCAGGTGGACGGTGTCGTCGGACTCCCACCGGGCCGGGGTCGTGATGTCGCAGTAGACCTCGCTGGTGCGGGGCGGGGGGTTGAACATGGCCGTCCACCAGGCGCGGTGTGGCACCAACAGCACGAACGGGATCTTCTCCACCGAGGGCCGGCCGTGGTAGACCGACTCGGTGCCCTCGGGCACGCCGAGCCAGATGCCGAGATCGTCCTCGGTGAGCCGGCGGGCCGGGTAGTCGCGGTGGGCGCTGCCGTCGTACTTGCGGTAGATCACGCGGACCATGTCGCTCGGCATGATTCGCACCCTAACCGATACAGCCCAACGCGTCGTAGCGCGGCCGTAACCGGACGGGGTCGGCCGCAACGCCCGGTCCGGTCGGCATCGCGCCACGCGGCGGATGGGCGCGGTCGGTGTCGGCGGCGCCGGGTACCGTCGCACGGTGACTCCGCCCCGCACCGCCACCGGTTCCGCCACCCCGTCGGCCCGTGCCAAGGGCCGGCGGCGGGGTGCCCGACCCAGTGGCACCGAGCTGCTGGCGGCGGCGGTCGGCGCGGTGCCCGGCGGCGCGGAGCGCCCCGGCCAGTTGCAGATGACCACTGCGATCGAGGAGTGCGTGGCCGGCGGCGAGCATCTGCTCGTGCAGGCGGGCACCGGCACCGGCAAGTCGCTGGCGTACCTCGCGCCGGCGCTCACTGTGGACGGCCCGGTGGTGGTCTCCACTGCCACCCTGGCGTTGCAGTCCCAGCTGGTCGACCACGACCTGCCTCGGCTCGCCGACGCGGTCGAGCCGGTGCTCGGCCGTCGGCCCACCTTCGCCGTGCTCAAGGGCCGCCACCACTACCTCTGCCTCGCCCGACTGGACAACTCCACCGAGGAGGAGCCGGAGGACACCCTCTTCGACGCCCCCGCGGCGCGCCCCGGCGGCGGGACGAAGTGGCTCGGTGAGGCGGGCCGGCTGGGCAAACAGGTCGAGCGGCTGCGCGACTGGGCCGAGAAGACCGCCACCGGCGACCGGGACGAGCTGGACCCGGGCGTCGAGGACCAGGCCTGGCGGCTGGTGTCGATGCCGGCCCGCGAGTGCGTCGGCGCGGCCCGTTGCCCGTTCGGGCAGGAGTGCTTCGCCGAGGCGTCGCGAGCCCGCGCCCGGGAGGCCGACATCGTGGTGACCAACCACAGCCTGCTCGCTGTCGACATGCTCGCCGACCGGCACATCGTGCCGCCGCACAAGCTGCTCATCGTCGACGAGGCGCACGAGCTGGCCGACCGGGTCTCCTCCGCCGCCCAGGCGGAGCTGGTGCCGGAGTTGATCGACCGGACCACCCGGCGGGCCCGTACGCTGCTGCGCCCGGAGACCGCCGAGGCGCTCACCGCCGCCGGCGACGCCCTGGCGGTCGGGCTGGCCGAGGCGCCGGCCGGGCGGATCACCGCCGGGCTGCCGACGCCACTGCGGGAGGCGTGCACGCTGCTCGACGCGGCGACCCGCTCCGCCCTCGACGCGATCGGCGACATCAAGTCCGACGACCCCGACCCGGTCCGCAAGCAGCAGGCCAAGGCCGCCCTGGACGAGCTCTCCACCACAGCGCAGCGGCTACTGGAGGAGGGCGACCACGACGTGGCCTGGGTGGAGAAGAACGACAGCGGCAACCGCCGGGCACTGGTGGTCGCGCCGCTGTCGGTGGCCGGCACCCTCGCCACCCACCTGTACGACGAACGCACGGTAGTGGCCACCTCGGCGACACTGGCGCTGGGCGGCCGGTTCGACACTGTCGCCCGCGCCCTCGGGCTGGACGCGCCACCGCCCGCCCCGCCGACCCCCGCCGCGGCCGCACTGGCCGCCCGCACCGGCCCCGGCCGGCCGGCTGCCGAGGCGCCGGGCCGTCGCCTCGCCGGCGACGTCACACCGAACGCCGTCGTCCCGGCCACCGAGGGCCCCGGGTGGCGGTCACTCGACGTCGGTTCGCCGTTCGACTACGCCCGGCAGGGCATCCTGTACGTCGCCGCGCACCTCCCCCGCCCCAGCGTCTCCGGGCTGCCCGAGGCTGCCGGAGAGGAACTGCTCGGGCTGGTCGAGGCGCTCGGTGGTCGTACTCTCGGGCTCTTCTCCTCCCGGCGGGCCGCGCAGCAGGCGGCGGAGCTGGTGCGCGCGCGGACCGACCTCCCGGTGCTGCTCCAGGGCGAGGAGGCGCTGCCGCTGCTGGTGCGTCGCTTCCGCGAGGAGCGCGCCAGTTGCCTGTTCGGCGTGATGTCGCTCTGGCAGGGAGTGGATGTGCCGGGCGACGCCTGCCAGCTCGTCGTCATCGACCGGCTGCCGTTTCCCCGCCCTGACGAACCGTTGGCGGCGGCCCGCGCGGCGGCGGTGGACGCGGGCGGCGGCTCCGGCTTCGCGGCGGTCAGCGTGCCGATCGCCGCGGTGCGGCTGGCTCAGGGTGTGGGCCGGCTGATCAGGGCGACCGGTGACCGGGGCGTGGTCGCGGTGCTCGACTCCCGGCTGGAGACGGCCCGTGGCTACGGACCGTTCCTGCGCCGCTCGCTGCCCCCGTTCTGGTACACGACCCGTCCCGAGGTGGCCCGCGGCGCCCTGGAACGCCTGGCCAAGTCCTGACCCGCGCCGGGTCTAGGGGGCCTGGGAGGCGACGACCACGGCGTCGGGCGGGGTGTCCGGCACCCTGCGGGCGGCAAGCCGGCGGACCGCTGTGTTCAGCACCGCGATGAGCGGCACGGAGACCAGCGCGCCGGTGATGCCGGCGAGTACGACACCGGCGGCGATGCCGATGATCACCGCGAGTGGGTGCAGGGCAACCGCCCGGCCCATGATCAGCGGCTGGAGCACGTGCCCCTCGATCTGCTGGACGCCGATCACCGCGCCGAGAATGATCAACGCGGTGACCGGGCCGCTGTCGACGAGTGCCACCAGCACCGCCACGCCACCGGAGAGCGCCGCACCGACGATCGGGATGAACGCGCCCAGGAAGACCAGCGCGGCCAGCGGGAAGGCGAACGGGATGTCGAAGACGACGAGGAAGATGCCGATGCCGACCGCGTCGATGAAGGCGACCAGCACTGTCGCGCGAACGTAGGCGACAAGCGTCTGCCAGGAGGCGCGGCCCGCGTCGTCGACCTTCCACCGTGCGGCCACCGGCAGCAACCGGACCAGGAAACGCCAGATCCGGTTGCCGTCACGCAGGAAGAAGAACGTCGCGAAGAGCACCAGCAGCGTGCCGGTCAGCACCTCGGCCAACGTCGCGGCGGTGCTCAACGCGCCGCTGGTGAACCTCGAGGTGTTGTTGTTGATCCAGCTCTGCGCCTCGTCGATGTAGCGGTCGAGTTGCCCGTCGGAGAGGTGCAGCGGGCCTGTCTTCAGCCAGTTCTGGATCTGCCGGACGCCCTCGGAGGACTTCTCGCTCAGTTCCGGTACACCACGAATGAACTCGTTGACCACCAGCGTCAGCGTGCCGATCACCGCGGCCAGGCCGCCGACCAGCACCACCGCCGTCGCCAGCGACCGGGGGAACCGGGCCCGCAGCAGCCAGCCCACCGCCGGGGCGAGCAGCGCGGAGAGCAGCAGCGCGATGGCCAGCGGAATGATCACGATCTTGACCGTGCCGACGATCCTCAGCAGCGCCCAGGCCACCACGCCGATCACGATCAGTCGCCAACACCACGCGGCGGCGATCCGCAGCCCGTGCGGCACGTCGGCGTCGTCCCGGCTGGAGGTGGAGCTGTGCAGGTCCACCGGAGGTTCCGCGCCGTAGACCGTGGCGCTCGGAGGCGCGGTCGGCCCCGGCACTGCCGGCGACGCCACCCGGGCCGCCTCCGACGCGTCGTTCAACGCGTCACTGGAGACGCCCTCGTCGGCGCGCGCCGACTCCTGTCGTGACTGGTAGGCGCGGCGAAGCCGCCCGCGTACCCGCTCGAAGCGGCTCAAGCGCACCTCCTGGCAGAAAACCCGGCCCGCCGACGGCGACAGGTCGGACAGCATACGTCCGTTCCCGACACCGTAGGGCGGTTCCGCCACACAATGCCCCGACCACCTCCGGCGTAACCACCGGCCGGCCACCGTCGGCCACACGGTAGCGTCTGCGACGTGACCGCCGACAACGATCTCGACGCCGGCCTGCCGATCCGCCTGCTGCACGACCGTGTGCTGGTGCGGATGGAGGGCAGCGAGGGCGAACGCCGCTCCACCGCTGGCATCGTCATCCCGGCGACCGCCGCGGTCGGCAAGCGCCTCGCCTGGGCCACAGCGGTCGGGGTGGGGCCGAACGTGCGCGCCATCGTCTCCGGCGACCGGGTTCTCTTCGACCCGGACGAGCGCTCCGAGGTCGAGCTGCACGGCCGCGGTTACGTGCTGCTGCGGGAGCGGGACGTGCACGCCGTGGCCGCCGAGCGGATCGAGAACGACTCGACCGGCCTCTACCTCTGACGCACCTCCCCCGGCCCTCAGGCCCCGTCGCGCACCGTTTGCCCAGCCGCACGACGGGAAGCCATCCGGCGACCGTGGCCCTGGGGAGGGACGATGCCGGTATTCGTGAAGAAGCTGTTGACCTGGGGCAGTGTCGCGTTCCTGATCTACTTCATGGCCTTTCGGCCGGACGGCGCCGCGCAGATGTTCCGGGCGATCGGGGCCGCGCTGATAGCGATGTTCCAGGGCCTCGGTGACTTCCTCACCTCGCTGATGACCTGAGCCCGCACTGCTGACCTGCCGTCAGCAGTGCGGTCAGCAGCCAGGTCGCGGGCCGCAGCTGTCACTGGTGCGTCGGCGGCCACGGAGACGCCGGGCGCAGGCCGGGCCAACCGGGCGGGGCGTACCCCACCGGAGCCGGGGCGGGAGCCAGCACCACAGGGATCGGCACCACCGGCTCGTCCGGCGCGTCCACCGCGCGCTGCGTGCCGTCCGGGAAGCGCAGGTGGTAGCGGCTGCCGTCCCAGACTCCCGCCGGGGCCTGCGGGTCCCTACCCACGAAGAACGACCGGTACTCGATGATCGCGTCCAGCATCTCCCGCTCCTCGCGAGCGGTCCGCTCCTGGTCGGCGGGTTTGCGGTCCAGGCCGCGCAGCGTCCCGTCGCGCAGCAGTGCCAGCCGGGTCGCCGCGGACTGGTAACCCCGCATCGCCCGCACCCCGGCGTCGCCGGCCACCCGCCGCGCCCAACTGCGGGCGGCGTGCCGCCGGCCGAGACTGCTCAGGGCGGCCACCTCGGGCGGGCTGAGCCAGCCGGCGCGGACGTAGTCGGGTAGGACCCGCTCGGTGAGCCGCCCCTCCCAGGCACGCAGCCACAGCGCCAGCCCCACTGTGCCGAAGAAGACAGGCACCATGAGGCCCAGGAAGCCGTACAGCATGATCATGGCCTCGCCGGTGGCCTGGGTCAGCGTGGGCAGCAGGTTCCACGTGCCGTGCAGCATCATCGCCAGCAGAAGGCCGGCGATCGGGGCGAGCACCCGGATGCGCCGGTCGGCCGTCCGGGAGGCGATACCCAACCCCACACCGGTCATCGCCGTGAAAAGGGGATGGGCGAACCCGAACAGCAGGATCCGCAGGATGAAGATCGCGATGACCTGCTGGATGCCGGTGGCCGGGCCGTACCGGTCGGCGCCGGACGCGTACCCCAAACCGCCCAGGTAGAGGATGTTCTCCACCATCGCGAACCCGACCGCGGCGAGCCCGCAGTAGACCAGGCCGTCGGTGATCCCCGACCACTCGCGGCGGCGGAACACCAGCAGCAGGATCGGGCCCAGCGCCTTGGTCAGCTCCTCGATGAACGGCGCCACCAGCACCCCGGTGAGCGCGGACGGCAGGCCCCAGTCGGCGAAGCGGTTGGCCGCGAAGTCGTTGACGGTGAGCGAGGCGGCGGTGGAGACGAACGCACCCCAGGCAAAGCAGAAGATCAGATACTTCAGCGGCTCCGGTTCGTACCGGTCCAGCCAGAGGAAACAGCCGACCAGCACCGGCACCGGCAGGATGGCGGCGACCACCCCGATCAGCAGGGCCTGCACACCGAGCGACTGGCCGAGCGTGAAGACCATGAAGACCGCGCACGCCGCGATCAACAGCACCACCCCGGCCAGCACCAGGAACCGCCGCCAGCCCAGTCGGCGCAGCGGCATCCGGGGCGTCTCACCCGTGGGCGGGACGGCGGGCGCAGGCGCGGCGGCGGGCGACTGCGGCAGCGGTGAACCGGGCGGGGTGTCGGCCATGCGGTCAGCGTAGCCATCCGCCGCCGGCTGGTTTGGTCGCATCGGTAGCCGCTATGCTGCCGGCAGGTCACGAGTGCCAGCGTTCAGCCCCGGCTTGCTGGCCGGCAACCCTCGTCGAGTTCGCGGTGGGGTGCCCCGGGTGATGACCGGGCCCAGCCCGATCGGTGTGCTGGGCAAGCGCGGACCCCGTCCCGATGTCGCACCCGGGGTCCCTGACCCCGGAGGTTCCGGCGTGTCCGTCACTCTCGTCCCCTCGCTGCCCAGCCTGCCCACGGTGCCGTCGGTGCCGTCCGCGCCCCTCGACGTCCTCGGCGTGCCCGGCGAGGTCAACCTGGACTACGCGGCCAGTGCGCCGTGCGCGCGGGCCGCCGCCGACGCGGTGGCCGAGCTGCTGCCCTGGTACGCCAGCGTGCATCGCGGAGCGGGAGCGCTGTCGCGGCGCTGCACCCTCGCGTACGAGCAGGCCCGGCAGACGATCGGCGACTTCTTCGGCGCTCGCGCCGACGATCATGTGATCTTCACCCGCAACACCACCGACGCGCTCAACCTGCTGGCGCGGGCCGTGCCGGCCGGCACCACCGTTGTCACTTTCGCCGGCGAACACCATGCCAACCTGCTGCCCTGGCCGCGCGGGTCGGTGCGTCTTCCGGTGCCCAGCGACCCCGACGGGGCGGTACGCGATCTCGCCGCCGCCCTCACCGAGCTGCGCCGGGGCAGCAGCCCGGCATTGCCGGTGCTGGTCGCGGTGACCGGTGCGAGCAACGTGACAGGTGAGCGGTGGCCGGTCGCCGAACTGGCGCGGGTGGCCCACCGGCACGGCGCCCGGATCGTGCTCGACGCCGCGCAGCTAGCCCCGCACGCCCCGGTCGACCTGCTCGCGCTCGACGTCGACTACCTGGCGGTGTCCGGCCACAAGCTGTACGCGCCGTTCGGCGCGGGCGTGCTGATCGGTCGGGCCGACTGGCTGGACGCCGCCCCGCCCTACCTGGCTGGCGGTGGCGCCACCAGCCACGTCGGGCCGGCCACCCACGACGTGACCTGGGCGACCGGCCCGGCCCGACACGAGGGCGGCACCCCGAACCTGCTCGGAGCGGTAGCGCTGGCGGCCGTGTGCAAGGCGCTCGACGAGGCGGACCAGGGCGCGCTGGCCGCCCACGAGCAGGCCCTGCTGGCCCGGCTACGGACCGGCCTCGCCGCCCTGCCGCACGTCGTCGAGCTGCGCACCTTCGGCCCGGACGCGCCCCGGGTCGGCATCGTCTCGTTCGTGGTCGCCGGCTGGGACTCCACCGCTGTGGCCACCCGGCTGGCGGCCGAGCACCACATCGGCGTACGGGACGGGTTGTTCTGTGCCCACCCGCTGGCCCGGCGTCTGCTCGGCGAGGCGGCGGGGCGTACCGGCCGGCGGGACCTGCCGCCCACCGCACTGCGTGCCAGCATCGGGCTGGGCAGCACGGCCGCTGAGGTGGACCGGCTGCTCGCGGCGCTGGCCGAGCTGGGCTGAGGCCGGCGTTCAGCCGACCGGCGGGGCGGTGGGTGGCTTCGGCGCCTCGTCGTGCTCGGCAGGCTCACCGACCGGGCGCTCCTGCTCTCCGAAGGCGGTGCGGATCCACCGGTTCGCCTCCTCCTGCTCGATCCCGGAGGCGACCAGCAGGTCGCTCGCGGTCGTCCGGATCTGGGCGATCACCACGCTGCCGGAGAAGCCCACCCCGGCGCCGTACGCCCGGCCGGCCTCGCTGACCGCCCGCAACGACCGCTCCCGGGCCTTCTCCGGCTCCTCACCGGCGGCGAACTCGTGCTTGAGCAGCCGGACCGACTCGGCGAGGTGGCCGATCGCGTCCGGCATCGGGTCGGGCACCGGTTCCTCGTCCTCGACCAGCGTGACGGACCGGCGGATCAGCGTGCCGCTGTTGCGCATCGCCCTGTCGATCGGGTCGGCCGCCTCGGCGTAGTGGGTCAGTTCGTCGCGGCGGTGCCAGCGGGCCGGGGAGAGGGTCGCGGTCTCCTTGGCCCCCTCGATCGCCTCGCCCAACGTGGCCAGCTCCTCCTTGTTGTTGCGCAGCCTCTCCAGTGCGCCCTGAATGGTGGCGCGATTCCGGTTGCGCAGCCCGTCGGCGGTGGCGTCGAGCTGGGCGGCGAGCAGGTCCAGGGCGGGGCGGGCCGCCCGGTTGATAACTCGGAGCGGGTTCAGTGGCAGCAGCACCGCCGTGACCAGCAGCGCGATCCCACCGCCGAGGAACGCGTCGACGAAGCGGGGGATCTCTAGGTTCTGGGTCGACGGGCTCAGCGTCACGATCAGCACCGCCGTGGCCGCCGCCTGGATGACGATGGCCACGCTCGCTCCGGCGAAGATGGTGAGCAGGATCGCCACTGTGACCACCAGGCCGAGCTGCCACGCCCCGGTGCCGAGCAGGTAGATCAGGAGATCGCCGACGGCTACCCCGACCCCCACCCCGACGATCAGCTCGATGGTCCGACGGAACCGCTGACCGACCGACGCGGCCAGGGTGCCGACCGCGGAGATCGGCGCGAAGACCGGTTGCGGGTTGCCGAGTACCTTGTGCGAGATCAGGTACGCGAGCCCGGCGGCCAGCCCGGCCTGTACGGCGAGTCCGCCGGCCATCCGTACCCGGTGCAGCCGATCGTGCAGGGTGGCGCGACCGCGGTGACGCAGTTGTTCGGTGGCCTCGGCGATCCGCGCGCCGTCGATGTCCACCAAACCGTCGCGCAGCGCGGTACGTCGCACCATCGGCTGTCGCTTGTCCCGGGCCACGGCCATGGGCGCGACTACCCGTGGTGGGCCCGCTGAACCCTCCCTTCCCGCGCGTCGCGGGCCAGTGCGGGAGACTCGGGCGGTGGTTGATCTGTTGGATCGGTGGCGGGCGGCGGCCCATGGTGCCGGCGCGAGGCCAGACCCGGCCACGACCAGGGCCGGGGAGCAACTGATAGTTCGGTGGCGGGAGCCGCACCGGCACTACCACACGCTGGCCCACCTGACGGCGGTGCTCGATGTGGTGGACCAGCACGCCGACCTGGCCGCTCATGCCGGCCCGGTGCGGCTCGCGGCCTGGTTCCACGACGCTGTCTACGACCCCCGGGCCGCTGGCGACGCCAACGAACGGGACAGCGCCGCACTGGCCGAGAGCGTGCTCACCGGGCTCGGAGTGCCGGCGCCCACGGTGGCCGAGGTGCGCCGGCTCGTGCTGCTCACCGCCGGGCACACGGTGACGCCGAACGACCGGGATGGCGCGCTGCTCTGCGACGCGGACCTGGCCGTTCTGGCCGCCCCGCCGGCCCGCTACGACCGTTACGCGGCGGCGATCCGCCACGAGTACGCCCACGTGCCGGAGCCGGCCTTCCGGGCTGGGCGGGCCGCCGTGTTGACCGGCCTGCTGTCGCTGCCCGCGCTGTTCCGGTGCCCACCGCTGACGAGCCGGTGGGAGGAGCCCGCCCGGGACAATGTGCGCCGCGAGCTGACCGCCCTCACCGGGGTGCCGAAGAACGCTGGTTGACCAGGTGCTTCGGCCGACGCAGGTCGGCGGCGCGGAGCAACCGGACCAGCTCCCGGCTCGGCACCACCTGGGCGCCGAGCCACACCGCCGCCGCGAAACGGTCCGCCGGGATGTCGTAGTGGTCCCGGTCGAAGCCGCGCCGGGGCGCGCCGAGCGCCTCGGCGAAGGCGTGCAGCTCGGCGTACGAGACGTCACTGATCAGGTGCGACCAGAGCCGACCGCGCCACGGCCAGGCCGGCCGGTCCAGGTAGAGCATGGTGCCCAAGTTATCCCGCCCAGTCGATCATGTTGATGATCGCCGGTCGGCGACCTAGCCTCGGCTGCATGGCCCCCACCGCGCTCCTCGACGACCTGCGCGCCGCGCTCGGTGACGACGCCGTGCTCACCGACCCGGACCTGCTGCGCATGCACCAGCGGGACGAGGCCGACCTGTGCGCCGCCGGCGTCCCGCTCGTGGTGACCCGCCCGCGCGACACCGAGCAGGTGGTCGCCGTGATCCAGGCGGCGGCGCGGCACGGCGTACCAGTGGTGCCGCAGGGCGCGCGGACCGGGCTGGCCGGCGCGGCGAACGCTGTGGACGGCGCTGTGGTGCTCAGCACCGTCGCGATGAACGAGATCCGGGAGATCGACCCGGTGAGCCGGATCGCTGTGGTCCAGCCCGGGGTGGTCAACGCGGCGCTGGCCGGGGCGGTGGCGAAACAGGGCCTCTGGTACCCGCCGGACCCCGGCTCCTGGCAGTCGTCCACGATCGGCGGCAACGTGGCCACCAACGCCGGCGGCATGTGCTGTGTGAAGTACGGAGTGACCACCGAGTACGTGCTCGGCCTGGAGGTGGTGCTCGCCTCCGGTGAGGTGCTGCGCACCGGCCGGCGTACGGCCAAGGGGGTGGCCGGCTACGACCTGACCCGACTGTTCGTCGGTTCGGAGGGCACCCTCGGCGTGATCACCGAGGTGACAGTGGCGCTGCGGCCCGCCCCGGCCGACTCGCTGACCCTGGTGGCGGTCTTCCCCTCTACCGCCACGGCCGGCGCGGCGGTGGCCGAGATCGCGGCTCGCGGGCTCACTCCCAGCCTGCTGGAGTTGCTGGACCAGACCCACCTGCTGGCGATCGAGGCGTACCAGCCGATGGGGTTGCGGACCGACGCGCAGGCCCTGTTGTTGGCCGCCGCCGACACCGGCTCCCGGGCGGCGGACGATCTGGCCGTGCTGGCCGAGGTGTGCGAGGCCGTCGGCGCCGACGAGGTCTACGCGGCCACCGACGCGGTGGAGGCGGCGGCGCTGCTCCAGGCTCGCCGGTTGGCCCACCCGGCCATGGAGAAGTTCGCGGCGGACGCCTACCCG
Organism: Micromonospora sp. NPDC048843; assembly: GCF_040649965.1. NCBI lineage: Bacteria > Bacillati > Actinomycetota > Actinomycetes > Micromonosporales > Micromonosporaceae > Micromonospora > Micromonospora sp. NPDC048843. The sequence continues at coordinate 469 of NZ_JBEZGJ010000021.1, read as the reverse complement.
GGCGGCAACGGCGGTCTGGTGATCGACGACGTGGCGGTGCCGCGCGGCGCGCTCGCCGCGCTCCTGGACGGGGTCGCCCGGATCGCTGTCGAGTGTGAGGTGCCGATCGGCGTGGTGGGGCACGCCGGGGACGGCAACATGCACCCGAACATCGTCGTCGACCGGGCCGACCCGGCGAGCGTGGAACGGGGTCGGCGGGCCTTCGACGAGATCATGCGGCTCGGCCTGGACCTGGGCGGCACGTGCACCGGCGAGCACGGGGTGGGGCTGCTCAAGCGGGACTGGCTGGCCCGGGAGATCGGGCCGGTCGGTGTCCGGGTGCATCAGGCGATCAAGTCGGCGCTCGACCCGGCCGGCCTGCTCAACCCGGGCAAGGTGCTCTGACCGGCTGCGGTCAGCCCTTGACCTCGGCCGGGGTCGCGCAGCGATGGCGGCCGGCATCCAGAGCCTCGCCCGAGGCGCCGGCAAG
>NZ_JBEZGJ010000020.1:0-64196 GCF_040649965.1 Micromonospora sp. NPDC048843 | reverse complement strand
GTGGGTGCCGGGCGCACCCACCGCGCACGTCTCAACCTGGGCGATGTCAGCCCGAGGTGCAGGAGCGAATCTGTGGGCGGGCGCTGCTGTTGCCGTTGGTCATCGTGGTGAAGCCGAAGGTGTTGCCGCTGCCGTTGGACCGCATGGTCATGACTGTCCCACTGCTGTCCCAGGTGGCGGTGCCGTTCCAGATGGTGGTGACCCGCTGCGGCGAGGTGATGGCCACGACCACCGTCCACGTGCTGGCGCCGCTGACCGTCACCGACGTGTTGTACCGGTCGCCCCAGACGTTGGGGGTCGTGGCGGTCGCGGTGCAGGTGCCGCCGGCGGGCGGCGGGGTGGTGGTGGGCGGCGGGGTGGTTCCGTCCGGCGCGACGGCGCGCCCCGTCGACGGCGAGATCATTCCGGGACACAGGTTGCGGCTGGTCAGGTTCGCCATGATCTGTCCGATGGCGTCGCGGGTGTTCTGGATCCCGTCGTGCATCAGGATGACCTGACCGGCCTGGAGTCGGCTCGCGTTGGCCACGATCTGGCTGACGCTGGCGCCGTTCCAGTCCTGGGAGTCCACGTCCCAGAGGATCTGGCGCATGCCCAGTGACGACGCGACGGACTGCAACGTGGAGTTGGTCTCGCCGTACGGCGGCCGGAACAGCACCGGTCGGCTGCCGGTGGCCGACTGGATCGCCGAGCTGGTCTGGGAGAGGTCCGACTGCATCTGAGCCTGACTCATCGAGGTCATGTGGGCGTGGTTCCAGCTGTGGTTGGCCACCCACATGCCGGCGGCCACCTGTGCCTGCGCGGCCGACCGGTTGTTCTGGACGTTCTGCCCGACGTTGAACATGGTGGCCCGTACGCCGTTGGCTCGCAGCACGTTCAGCAGCGAGCTGGTGCTGCCGGTCGGACCGTCGTCGAAGGTGAGGCCGACGTAGCCGTTGCAGGCGGCGGCGCTCGACGGGGTGGAGGTGGCCGCGATGACGACGCCGCACATGGCGACGGCGGTGGCCAGGACGGCGAGCGCCGCGCGCAACCGCCTGGACCACAGGGCCGTGCGGGGGAAGAGCCTGCTCATCTGGTGTCCCTTCGCGCAGGCCCGGACGCGCCCGGGGGCGGGCAGCACAGTCCGGACAGGTGTGGATAAGTGGGTAGGTGGAGCGGAAACCGCAACGAAGCCGATCGCATTGACCCCAATGGATCGAAGTATTACAGCGGGAATTCCAACGCGTCAACAAGTTCCGGAACATCCTCGTAACAACTCAGGCGCCTCGCTCGGGGGTTGATCCAGGCGCGCCTCGGTTGGAGTGGGGTTCCGATGCCGCCTCGATCACGTCGATCGATCGGTCTGTTCGCGACGTGATCCGGAAAGTGGCCGGAATTATCGATCGTCGATCGCCGGGTCCACCGTCACGCCCGTCGTGCCCCGCCGCGCTGAATAGTAAAGATTGTGAACAGATGATGTTACAGTCATCTCGGTCGATATCCGCTCTGGTTTCGGCCAGTGAGGTCCCAGAAAGGAGTGATCCCATGACGAGACTGCGCGCGCTGGTCGCGCTGGCGGCACTGATCGTCGCCGGCGGGCTGGTTGCGGTCATCCCGGCCACCGCCGCGTCGGCGGCGGCCTGCTCGGCATCGTGGCAGGCCTCGGCCGTCTACTGGGGAGACGCCCAGGTCTCCCACAACGGCCGCAACTACCGGGCGAAGTGGTGGACCCAGAACGAGGCGCCGCCGGGCACGACCGGTGTCTGGGAGGATCTCGGCGCGTGCGGCGGGGGCACCACGCCGCCCACCGGCGGGACCTGTAGCTACCCGAACTGGACCGCCGGAACCTGGTACGCCACCGGGGCGATCGTGCGGTACACAAACGGTTCCTACTACATCGCCGAGCACGACAATCCGGGTTACGACCCCGTCGTGAGCACCTGGTACTGGGAGCCCTACACCTGTGGCGGTCAGCCACCGACCACCCCGCCGCCCACCAACCCGGGCGGCTTCGTGGTCACCGAGGCCCAGTTCAACCAGATGTTCCCAGGCCGCAACTCCTTCTACACGTACTCCGGGCTCGTCGCCGCCCTCAACGCCTACCCGGCGTTCGCGCGCAGCGGCAGTGCGACAGTCCAGCGTCAGGAGGCCGCGGCCTTCCTGGCGAACGTCTATCACGAGACCGGCGGGCTCGTGCACGTGGTCGAGCAGAACACCGCGAACTACCCGCACTACTGCGACCCCGGTCAGCCGTACGGCTGCCCCGCCGGGCAGGCCGCCTACTACGGTCGGGGGCCGATCCAGCTCAGTTGGAACTTCAACTACAACGCCGCTGGCAACGCCCTCAACCTGCCACTGCTGACCAACCCGTGGCTGGTGCAGACCGACGCCGCAGTGGCCTGGAAGACCGGTATCTGGTACTGGATGACCCAGAATGGGCCGGGCACGATGACCGCCCACAACGCGATGGTCAACGGCGCCGGGTTCGGCCAGACGATCCGCAGCATCAACGGCTCGATCGAGTGCAACGGCGGAAACCCCGCCCAGGTGCAGAGTCGCGTCACCAGGTACCAGCAGTTCGTCGGCATCCTCGGGGTGTCCGCCGGAGCCAACCTCTACTGCTGAACCGTGGCCGGGCCTCGGCGTACGTCGTCGGACGGCGTCGAGGCCCGCACCTCGACCGCCGGGGCCCGGTGAGGGCGTGCCCGTTTCGGCGTGATCAACCCGTTGACACGGCCGTGCTGCGCCCGGAACTATCAGCGGCAGTCCACCCGTCCCGGCTCCCGTTGCTCACGAACTCTCATGACAACGATGTCAGGGCTCCGACCCGCCACCCGATCCACACTGCCCAGACGTTCGACGTACTCGACCCGGTTCGAGTCGAAAGGCTCCGTCCCCCATGTCGCACACCCCCCTTGCGCGCTCCCTCTCACCCCGCCTGATCGCGGCGACAACAGCCGCCCTGCTACCGCTGGGCCTGCTCGTCGCCGCGCCCCTGGCGAACGCTGCCCCCAACCCCGCACCGCCGGGCAACTTCACCTCCTCGTTCGAGTCCGCCGACCCGCAGCCCGCCACCAGCACCGCTGAGGTCGGCCCGAACGGTAAGCCGGTCCAGGCCAACCTGAGTGGCACTGTCGCATCGCTGCCCGGCAGCCTGCTCGGCCAGGTCAGTGCCGTGACCGCGAGCGACGAGAACCCGCCACGGGAGATCGCCGCGAACCTCACTGACGACGATCCGTCGACCAAGTGGCTCGTGTTCGCGTCCACCGGCTGGGTGACCTACCAACTCGCCAAGCCGGCGACGGTGGCGCGCTACTCGCTGACCGCTGCCGACGACGCGCCGACCCGGGACCCGAAGGACTTCGTCGTCCAGGGGTCGAACGACGGCAGCACCTGGACCGACCTGGACAAGCGCGCCGGCGAGAAGTTCAGCGGGCGTTTCGCCACCAAGACGTACAGCTTCACCAACCCGAACGCCTACGGCTTCTACCGCCTCAACGTCACAGCTAACTCCGGTGACTCGCTCGTGCAGCTCGCCGACTGGAACATCAGCGACGGCTCGGACGTCCGCCCGCCGGCCACCCCCATGGTCAGCGAGGCGACCGCCGGCCCGAACGGCGGCTACACCACGAAGCCGGACGTCGGGTTCACCGGGCTGGCCGCGCTGCGCTACTCCGGCGGCGCCGAGGGCAACGGCCGGTCGTACGCGACGAACAAGCTCTTCGACGTCACCATCCCGGTCGGGCCGAAGACCCGACTGTCGTACAAGATCTTTCCCGAGTTCACCAATGGCGACGGGCGGTACCCGTCCACCTACACCGCCGTCGACCTGCACTTCACCGACGGCAGTTACCTCAGTGGTCGCTCGCCCGCCGACCAGCACGGCTACCCGCTGACGGGCGCCGGTCAGGGCGCCTCGAAGGTGCTCTTCGCCGACCAGTGGAACCTGGTGCAGGCCGACCTGGGCACCGTCGCGCGGGGCAAGACGATCGACCGCATCCTGCTCGCGTACGACAATCCGCAGGCCACCGGGGAGACCCGGTTCCAGGGTTGGCTCGACGACATCGAGTTGACGGCCGCCCCGGCGTCGATCGACGGCTCGAAGCTGACCAACTACGTCGACACCCGACGGGGCACCAACTCGACGGGCGGCTTCTCGCGCGGGAACAACCTGCCGATCACCGCAGTGCCGAACGGGTTCAACTTCTTCACCCCGGTGACCGACGCGACCTCCGACTCGTGGGAGTACGAGTACCACCGGAAGAACAACGAGGCCAACCTGCCCATGCTTCAGGGCCTCGCGATCTCCCACGAGCCCAGCCCCTGGATGGGTGACCGTAACCAGATGTCCGTCATGCCGGTCGTCGGTGGAGGTCCGCTCACCGGTCAGCCCGCCAGTCGTGCTGTCGCCTTCAGTCACGACGACGAGACGGCGCAGCCGGACCTCTACCGGGTCACGCTCCAGAACGGCCTGGTCACGGAGATGTCGCCCACCGACCACGCCGGGATCATGCGGTTCACCTTCCCCACCGGGCAGGCGACCGGAAGCCTCGTCTTCCACAACGGCACGTTCACCATCGGCACGGACGGGACGTTCACCGGTTGGGTCGACAACGGAAGCGGCCTGTCGGCCGGTCGTAGCCGGATGTTCGTCTCCGGCGCCTTCGACCGGGCGCCGACGGCGTCCGCCGCGACCTCTGCCACCTTCGACATCTCCGGCTCGCGGGAGGTGACGATGCGTCTCGCCACGTCGTTCCTCTCCGTGGACCAGGCGCGCCGCAACCTCGATCTCGAGGTCACCGGCAAGAGCTTCGACCAGATCCACTCCGCAGCGACGGCCGCGTGGAAGGACCGGCTCGGCCGGGTCGAGCTGCGGGACGCCACCGAGTCGCAGTTGGTCACGATGTACTCGAACCTGTACCGGCTGAACCTCTACCCGAACTCGCAGTCGGAGAACACCGGCACCGCCGCCGCGCCGCGCTGGCAGTACGCGAGCCCGGTCTCGGCGCCGACCGGCGCGTCCACCCCCACCCGGACCGGCGCGAAGATCGTCGACGGACAGATCTACGTCAACAACGGCTTCTGGGACACCTACCGCACCGTGTGGCCCGCCTACGCGCTGCTGTACCCGGACGTCGCCGCGAAGATCTCCGACGGGTTCGTCCAGCACTACCGCGACGGCGGCTGGATCGCCCGCTGGTCGTCCCCCGGCTACGCCGACCTGATGACCGGCACCAGCGCGAACGTGGCGCTGGCCCAGGCGTACCTCACCGGGGTCAAGCTGCCCGACCCGCTCGCGGCGTACGACGCGGCCGTCAAGGACGCGACGGTGGCGTCCGGACGCAGCGCGGTCGGGCGTAAGGGCATCGAGAGCTCCCTGTTCCTCGGCTACACGCCGACGTCCACCGGGGAGTCGGTGTCCTGGGCGCTGGAGGGCTACATCAACGACTTCGGCATCGGCAACATGGGCGCGGCGCTCGCCAAGGACCCGGCCACGCCGAAGTCCGAGCGCGCCCGGCTCAAGGAGGAGTCGCGGTACTTCCTGGAGCGGGCCCGCAACTACGTCCACCTCTTCGACCCGAAGACGAAGCTCTTCCAGGGCCGCGACGCCGCCGGCAACTTCCTCGCCGGTGACCCGCTGGACTGGGGTGGCGTCTACACCGAGACCAACGGGTGGAACTTCGCGTTCACCGCTCAGCAGGACGGCCAGGGCCTGATCAACCTGTACGGCGGGCAGAAGGCGCTGCGGGACAAGCTCGACGCGTTCTTCACCACCCCGGAGAACGCCGACCGCCCCGGTGGGTACGGCGGCGTCATCCACGAGATGCTCGAAGCGCGCGCGGTGCGGATGGGTCAGCTCGGCATGAGCAACCAGCCGTCGCACCACATCCCGTACATGTACAACGTCGCTGGAGCGCCGGCCAGGACCCAGGAGACGGTACGGGAGATTCTGCGCCGTCTCTACGTCGGCAGTGAGATTGGCCAGGGCTACCTGGGCGACGAGGACAACGGTGAGATGTCGTCCTGGTACATCCTCAGCTCGCTGGGCATCTATCCGTTGCAGGCCGGGTCGTCCGAGTGGGCGATCGGCTCGCCGCAGTTCACCCGGATGACAGTGCGCCGCAGCAGCGGTGACATCGTCGTCAACGCGCCGAACAACAGCGCGGCGAACGTCTATGTGCAGGACGTGAAGGTCAACGGCAAGAAGCAGCGCGGCCTGTCAGTGGATGTGGCGGCGCTCGCCAAGGGCGGCACCATCGACTTCCAGATGGGCTCCCGGCCGTCGTCGTGGGGCACCGGCAGGAACGACGCGCCGCCGTCGCTGACCAAGGGTGACGGGGTGCCGAAGCCGTTGCAGGACGTCAGCGGCCCCGGTCTCGGCACCGCGACCGCTACCGGCGGTCAGGACGCGTCGAAGCTATTCGACGACTCGTCGACCACGCAGCTGACCTTCGCCTCGGCGACCCCTCAGATCACCTGGGCCTTCCGTGGTGGCAAGCAGAAGCCGAAGTACTACACCGTCACGTCCGGGGCCGCTGCCGGCGATCCGGCGGACTGGCGCCTGCAGGGCTCCAACGACGGCCTCACCTGGACCACTGTGGACTCCCGCGCCGGCCAGGTGTTCCCGTGGCGCAACCAGACCCGCCCGTACTCGATCGACAAGCCGGGACGGTTCGCTCAGTTCCGCCTCGCCGTCACGAAGACCGTCGGGGCCGCGCAGACCACCCTCGCCGAGGTCGAGCTGCTCGCCGGAGGTGACCTCGACCTCGGGGGCGGCGACATCACCGTCACCGCCGCGGACGGCGTGCACGCGACCACCGGCGTAGCCGTCTCGGTGCCGTTGGCCACCGTCACCGGCGGCGACGCCAGCGGTTACCAGGCCACCATCGACTGGGGTGACGGCACGCCGGTCACCGCGGGCACCGTGACGTTGAGCTCGCGGGCCGTCTACCGCATCGGCGGGGCGCACACCTACACCACGCCCGGCTACCACCAGGCGAACGTTACGGTGACCGACGGCGAAAGCCAGAGCTCCGCGACGGTCGGCGTCGAGGTGGCGTACGCCCCGGCCTCCGGTCTCACCGCCGCGTTCGACAACGTCTGCGTCGGTGACGAAGGGGTCCTGGCGGCGGACTGTGACGCCAAGTCGTGGGCGTACTCACGGGCCGCCCTGGCGGCCGGTGGCGCCACCCAGGGCCAGGCCCAGCAGGTTCCCGGAACCGCGCTGCGGTTCACACTGCCGGTGATCCCGGCCGGGCAGCCGGACAACGCCACCGGCAACGGGGCGACAGTCGTCCTGGACCTTCCGGAGGACGCGAAGAGCATCTCGTTCGTCGGCGCCGGAACGCAGGGCAACCAGAGCACCACCGGCACGGCGACGTTCAGCGACGGCAGCACGGCCAGCATTCCGATCCAGTTGAGCGACTGGACGCTGGGCGGCAACGCCAACGGCACCCCGTCCTACGGCAACATCATCGTCGCCCGTACGGCGTACCGGTTGCAGGGCACGAGCCGCGACGGCGCCCAGCCGTTCCTCTTCGCCACCGCGCCGTACCAGATTCCGGCGGGCAAGACGCTGGTGTCGGTGACCCTGCCGACGCAGACCGGTGACCCTCGCTCGGCGGGTCGGATCCACGTGTTCGCCGTGGCCAACGACGGCACGCCCGCCCCTGCGCTGACGACAGCTGCCCCGAAGAACCAGACGGCCACCGCCGGGCAGGCCCTCGCGGCGAACCTCGGTGCGGTGACCGGCGGCGTTCCCGGTACGACGGGCTACCGCGCCCGCGTCCAGTGGGGCGACGGCACGGTTCCGGACGACGTGACGATCGGCGCGTCCGGTGCGATGAGCGGCCAGCACACCTACGCACGGGAGGGCACCTACACGGTGCGCGTCACCGCGTGGGACACGCTGTCGAGCAGCACCGGCTCCTTCACCGTGACAGTGGCTCGGGGCGGATCGCAGCCGGCGATCGCGCTGTCCGCGTCCGGCGCCGTCACCACCGGTGGCGCGATCGTTGTCACCGGCAGCGGCTTCGCCGCCGGCGAGCAGGTGACAGTCAGCGTCGGCACCGACCCGGGCCGGAGCATGAAGGTCGCGGCCTCCGCGACGGGAACGGTCCGCGCCTCGGTGCCGACCTCCGGTGACGCGCAACCCGGCCGGTACGCCGTCACCGCGACGGGTGCGTCCTCGCGTACGCCGGCCACGGCCACCGTCCAGGTGACCGGGCAGCCGGAGGCGCGGACCTACCAGCCGCGGGTGGCGCTGTTGACCACCTCGGGCCCGCGCGGCACGTCGATCATGGTCGACGGTTCCGGGTTCGCGCCGAACGAGGTGGTCACGATCGCCTTCGGGACCGGACTGGCGGTCAGCACCGTGCGCGCGAACGGTGACGGCGTCATCTCCGGCGCGACGGTCAGCGTTCCGGGTGCGGCGAAGGCGGGCGCGACAGGCGTCACGCTGGACGGCGCCACGTCGGCGACGAAGGTGTCCCGACCGTTCACCGTCACCGGCTAGCACCGAGCCGGGGACAGCGCAGCCGCGTGGGGCGGGCCGTGATCACGGCCTGCCCCACGCGCTTGTCGCGCAATCCACTGTTAGCGTCGTCTGCCATGGCCGATCACGCGCTGCTCGCCTCGGGGCGCGACGCCGACGTCTACGCGCTCGACGCGTCTCGGGTGCTGCGCCGCTACCGCCAGGGCGGGGACAGCGTGCCCGAGGCGGCGTTGATGGCGTACGTCGCGGCCGCCGGCTACCCGGTGCCCATGGTGTACGACGCCCAGGGACCCGACCTGGTGCTCGAACGCCTCGACGGCGAAACTCTCCTGGCGTCGACGCTCGCCGGGCGCACCGGCATCGGCGCGGCCGCCGACCTGCTCGTGGGCCTGCACGACCGCCTTCACAGCGTGCCGGTCCGGTTCAGCGCCGACCCGGCGGACCGCGTCCTGCACCTCGACCTGCATCCACAGAACATCATGGTGACCTCACGCGGGCCGGTGGTCATCGATTGGCGCAACGCGACCGAAGGGCCGCCCGACCTGGACGTGGCCATGACCGCTCTCATCCTCGCCGAGGTGGCGATCAGCACGGACCCGCAGCTCGCCGATCCTGCTCGGGACGGCCTCGATGCCTTTCAGCGACGCGCCGAGCCGCCCCGGGCCAGCCAACTACGGCACGCCGTGGGTCTGCGTCGGGTCGACCCCGCGCTGTCCGCCGTCGAGAAGGCCGCCCTGGGTCGCGCCGCCGCCCTGGTCCACGCCCGCGTCGGCTGAGGCAGAGCCGAGCCCCGGCCGGGCTCGGCGCCACGTTGACGCCCGCGTCGTCGGCGATGTCCCGGACGGTGGTGGCCGCGTAGCCGTCCCGGGCGAAGCGCTGGCGAGCGGCGTCGAGCAGCAACTGCCGGGTCTCGGCCGCGTCCCGACGGCGACGCTGGGCCGGTTCGCCGGCGGTGTGGCTGGTCGCGAGGACAGGCGGTTCTGCTGCTGTCACGACGCGTTCTGCAAGGGCTGCCCACCGACGCGGCGTTCGGTTCGACCTCAACCTGCTCGCGGCGCGCCCAGTCGGAGCTGCCAGCGTGCGCCCTGGCTGGTGAGCCGGACGACGGCCAGGGGCTCCACGTCCACCTGCCGGTACGTCGTCATCGGAAGACCGAGGGCGTGCACCACGGCGACCCGGATCACCAGTGGGTGGGTGACCGCGATGACGCGTCCGCCGGCTCGGTGCTGCTGGTCCAGCCAGCTTCCGACCCGATCCCGCACGGCCGTGACGGACTCACCGCCGTGGGGCGCGGAGTCCGGTGCGGACAGCCAGTCGTGCAGCGCCTGCGGCTGCGACTCAGCGATGTCCTCAAGCGACCGTCCGGACCAGCCCCCGTAGTCACAGTCGGCCAACGCCGTCTCGATCGTCGGCAGCAGGCCAAAGGCGTCGGCGGTCTGTCGGGCGGCCACCGCGGGGCTGGACAGGCAGGTGGCGTTCACGCCGAGGGGCCCACGCCGGTCCGCGCCCGCGCGGGCCTGGGCGAGGGCGGCCCGCAGGCCACCCTCGTCCAGGCCGTCGTCGACGCCGCCGAAGTGGGCGCGGCGCAGCGCGGCGGTGTGACCGTGGGCGACCAGCCGGAGGCTGGTGCCGGTCACGTGCCGGGCAGTGCGGTGCCGGCCCGGCGACGGCGCTCGCGGTGCATCAGGGCCGCGAACAGCAGGCCGATGCCGGTCCAGAGCACGACCTGGGTGCCGAGCGAGGCCAGTCGGAAACTCCACAGCAGGGTCGCCGGGAAGTCCGCCGGAACCTCCTGGAAGGACGGCATCACCACGTACGAGACTGCCGTGACCAGCAGGAACCCGCCCACGGCCGCGGCGGCGCGCAACCACGTCGGCGCCTGGCCGCCGACCGACCGGTAGCCCAGCGAGCCGGCCCACACGGCCACCAGCCCGAGCACCACCATCAACAGGTAGGTGACGGTCCGTTGGTTGATGGTGGCCGGGTCGCCGACCGCCGGTGGGTTCGCCGGGTACTTGAGGAACGGCACGATCACCGCGCCGACCAGCGCCGCACCGGCCAGCAGCAGACCCGACCGCCCGTCGTCGTCGCCGCGCCGTCGACGGGACAGCAGGACGTACGCCGTGGCCAGCAGGCCACCCATCGCGGCCCCGAACAGGCCGGTGGCCAGGAACAGGCCGCCGCGCTGACCCGTCCGGCTGACCAGGGCGTCCTCGTGATCGTGCGCACCAGCGGCGGGCTCGGCGTGCGTCGCCGCCTCCTCGATGGCGATGGCCGCCTCGACGTGCGGTTCGCCGGCGACGTACGCGAACGCTCCGGCCAGCAGGCCGGCGATCAGGCCGGCCAGCAGCCCGCGGACGAGGACGGCGAGGAACGGGGGAGCGGCGGTGGTGTTCAGTGGCACGGGACGCCCAGCAGGTGCCGGCCGTCGTGCATCAGCTCGTGCAGGTACATCCCGCTGCGCGACACCGCCCCCTGGTCGAAGGCGACGAGGTACGCCAGCAGGGTGAGCACTGCGACGGTCGCCAGAGCCGTCCACAGCAGACGGGCACTGCCAGCGGGGTGCACCACCGGCTGGCTGGAAGCGGAGCTAGACATGAATACACGAACCTCCCCAGGGATGACGCGTCCCCATCGCAAGGCTGCGGACGACCGAGCGTCCTGGCTCGCGGGCCCCGGTTGTGGTTGGGGAACGCTCACAGTGGCGCGACCGCGCCGGATTCACACCGGCTTCCCTCGCGTCGCCGCAGATAGTGGGTCGACGGTATCGGTGCCGCCTCAGGCGGTCAACCCGGGCCCCGCGCCCCGAACGCGTCCACATACCGGTAGGCCGACGAGGCGGATCGGCCGCAGGTGCCAGTGGATTCGTCAGACCAAAAGGCGACACTGCCGGAAGCTGGTCGTGACGCGCGTTCCGGGACTCAACAACAGTCTGTTACCGCTAACATGGTCAACCTGCCAGATCGACTCTGTGGCTCCGGGTTGACCCGGAGGGCTCGATCAGCGGCTGGGCGGGGTGTGGGGTGGACGAGAACGCGCCAGGGCGGGTCCGGTGACGACCGGTGACGTCGCGCGACGACCGGGCATCGTCGACGCGCATCATCACCTCTGGGTCCGGGCGCGGCACCCACAGCCCTGGATCGATCCGCACACCATGGCCGCGATCGACGGCGACTTCACGCCGCTCGAGCTCGCCCCGGCGACCCGGGCCGCAGGGGTCACCCAGACCGTTGTCGTCCAGTCCGTCGCCGTTCGGTCGGAGACGCCGGAGCTGCTCGGCATCGCGGCCGACGACCCGCTCATCGCCGGGGTCGTCGGCTGGGTCGACCTCACCGCCGCCGATGTCGACCGTCGCCTCGCCCGACTACGAAGGGCGCGCGGAGGCGAACGGCTGGTCGGGGTCCGGCACCTGGTCCAGTCCGAACCCGACCCGACCTATCTCGACCGCCCCGACGTGCGGCACGGCATCGCGGCGGTCGGTGCCGCCGGACTCGCGTTCGACCTCCTGGTGCGCCACAGTCAGCTTCCGGCAGCCGCCCGGCTCGTCCGCGACATGCCGCAGGTGCGGTTCGTCCTGGACCACCTCGGCAAGCCCCCGCTCGGGCGCGCCGATCCCGGTGACTGGCGGCGCGACCTGCGGGCGCTCGCGGCCGAGCCCAACACGACGGCGAAGCTCTCCGGTCTGGTGACCGAGGTGCACGGCGGGCCCTGGACGACGGCCGACCTGCGGCCCGCAGTCGAGCACGCCCTCGACGTGTTCGGGCCGGATCGGCTGATGTTCGGCTCGGACTGGCCGGTGTGCCTGCTCGCCACCTCGTACACCCGATGGGTCACCGTCCTCGGTGACCTGCTGGACCCGCTGTCCGATGACGAGCGGGCCGCGATCTGGCGCCAGACCGCCGGCCGAGTCTACCGGCTGGCCCCGTCCTGAGGCTGCAGCGCTTTTCGACCTGGGGACATAGGATGTTATCGATAACATGCTAGCGGCTGCAGTCGATGTCGATTTGGTCTGACGTATGGCTTCGGTGGTGCAGGTAACGATGGCAAAACATGCTCGCAAGACCTTGGCAACATACGTGAATGCGTGGCAAGGTAACGCCTGATCGTGGGAAACATCCGACCTATCCCCAAGGGGTGTGCGGGCGCCTAGCCGCACCACCATCCGAGCGGGGTCGGTCGCTCACAGGCGTTCGGCTCGTCGGCGGGTCCCCGTCGGGCGCCGGCGCCACGCTTGGGGAGGTCAGGGCCGACGATGAGTAGCGCCGAGGCAACCGCCGACACGCAGCGCGGCGAACTCAGCGACTGGTTCCGGGAACGGATCTCCCACGCCGTCTCCGAGTTCACCGCCGCGACCGCGCTGGTCGTCCTGTTCATCGCCCTGACCTTCGCGAGTCCGTACTTCCTGACGGCGGACAACCTCTTCAACATCGGGGCCCAGACGGCGGTCATCGCCATCATCGCCACGGCCCAGACGATGGTCATCATCACGAAGGGCATCGACCTGTCCGTGGGATCGGTCGCCGCGCTCGCCGGTGTGTTGGGCGCGATGGTCGTGCGCGACCTCGGCTTCTCGCTCTGGGCGGCGACGGCGGTCGCGATCGGCGTCGGCGCGCTGGCGGGGCTGTTGAACGGGCTGCTGGTGACTGTGGCCCGGATTCCGCCGTTCATCGCGACGCTGGGGACGATGTCCGTGGGCCGCGGCCTTGTCTTCATCATCACCGGCGCCGTCGGCGTCTACGGCCTGCCCCGGTCCTTCCAACTACTCGGCAACGGGCAGATCCTCGGCATCCCGTTCGCCGTGGTGATCACCGTCCTGGTCGCCGTCGGGGTCGCCTTCCTGCTCTCCCAGACCCGCTTCGGTCAGTACACCTACGCGATGGGCTCCAATCTGGAAGCGGCGCGCCGCTCCGGCATCCGGGTCGGGCGGCACCTCACCGGGGTGTACGTGCTGGCCGGCGTGCTGGTCGGGCTGGGCGGCATGATCGCGGCCTCCCGGGTCAACTCCGGCCAGCCCAACTACGGGATCTCGCTGGAGCTCGACGTCATCGCCGCCGCCGTCATCGGCGGAGCCAGCCTGTTCGGCGGGCAGGGCCGCATCGTCGGGACCATCATCGGCGCGTTCCTCATCGCCCTGGTCCGCAACGGCGCCGTCCTACTCGACATCAGCATCCACTACCAGCAGGTGATCGTCGGCGTGATCATCTGGGCCGCCGTCTACTTCGACCAGTACCGCCGCCGGCGGCTGGAATCACGGGGTTGACATGCCATTTCGAGAGTCCGAACGAGAAGGGACACACACCATGGCACACACCACCACCAGCCGGCGGACGCGAGGACGACTCCTGCGCGCGCAGGCGATCCTGGCCGCGGCAGCGGCGACCGCTCTGCTCAGCGCCTGCGGCGGGGTCGAGGTCCGGGACGGCGGCGACGGCGCGACCAAGGACGCGAGCGGCCCGTTGAAGCTCGCAGTCGTACCCAAGGCGGTCGGGGCCGACTACTGGAACACGGTCAAGGCCGGCGCCGAGTGCGCCGCGCAGCGCGCGGGGGACGTCACCGTCCAGTGGGACGGGGTGACCGCCGAGACCGACGTCGAGGGCCAGGTCAACCTGATCCAGAACTTCGTCACCAAGAAGGTCGACGGCATCGTCTACGCGGCGACCGACTCCAGCGCGCTGGCACCGGCGACCGACAAGGCGCTCAGCGCCAACATCCCGGTTGCCATGATCGACTCTGGCACCAGCCCGCAGCCCTCGAACGTGCCCCTCTTCGCCACCGACAACCGTGCGTCGGCGACCGAGGCGGCGAAGCTGCTCGCCACCGAACTCGGCCCCGGCAACCACGAGGTGGCGCTCGTCGAGTTCCAGCCCGGATCGCAGACCAACACCGAGCGGGTCGACGGCTTCAAGGCCGGCCTCGCCCAGTACCCCAACCTGAAGTTGGTCGGCCAGCAGCCGAGCCGCAGTGACGTCAACGAGGCCCGACGGGTCACCGAGAACATCCTCACCGCCAACCCCAAGCTCGCCGGCGTCTTCGCCGCCAACGAGCCGAGTGTGCTCGGTGCCGCGCAGGCCATCCAGGCGGCCGGCAAGTCCGGCAAGGTGGTCATCATCGGCTGGGACGCGGCCCCGGACGAGATCGCCGGGGTGCGCAACGGCCAGATCTCGGCGCTGGTGGTGCAGAACCCGTTCAAGATGGGCTACTTCGGCGTCGACAAGATGGTCAAGCACCTCCGGGACAAGGCGCCGCTGGCATCGGCCGACACCGGCGTCACGTTCGTCACCAAGGAGAACATCGACTCGGCGGAGATCAAGGCGGTGCTCGAGCCCAGCTGCGCCAACCCGCCGGTGCAGTGATGGTCGCAATCCCCACAACCACCGCGGACAGCGATCAGCAACCCACCGAGGCGGAACCGCCGGTCCTCGAAGCCCGCGGCATCGTCAAGCGGTTCGGGCACGTCGAGGCGCTGCGTGGCGCCGACTTCACGGTCCGCCGCGGTGAGGTCGTCGCGCTGATCGGTGACAACGGCGCCGGCAAGAGCACCCTGATCAAGACCCTGTCCGGTGTGCACCCACCCGACGAGGGCGAGATCAGGGTCGGCGGTCGCCCGGTCCAGTTCTCCACTCCGGTCGATGCCCGACGAGCGGGGGTGGAGACGGTCTACCAGGACCTCGCCGTCGCCGACGACCTCAGCGTGGCCGCCAACCTGTATCTCGGCCGGGAGATCCTTCGCTCCGGACCACTCGGCCGGCTCGGGCTGTTGGACAAGCGCGCCATGCGCCACGGCGCCGCCGCCGCCCTGGACGAACTCGGCGTACGCATCCCTCGGGTCACCACCCCGATCGCGATGCTCTCCGGTGGTCAGCGGCAGTGCGTGGCGGTGGCCCGCGCCATCATCTGGGCGACCAACGTGGTCATCCTCGACGAGCCCACAGCGGCCCTGGGCGTGGTCCAGACCGGGCGGGTGCTCGACGTCGTCCGGCGCGCCCGCGACGCCGGCATGTCGGTGGTGCTGGTGAGCCACAACATGCCGCAGGTGCTCGAGATCGCCGACCGGGTCGAGGTCCTGCGCCTCGGTCGGCGCGCTGCCCAACTCCGCGCCGACGAGGTCACCACCGACGATCTGGTCGCGGCGATGACCGGCAGCACCAACGTGGATCGGGAGGAACGGTGACGGCTGTCGCCCAGCGGGATGCACGCGATCCCGCCCGTCCGGCGACCCGCAGCGGCGTCGTGCCGCCGCTGCGGCTGAGCCCACTGGGCTTCGGCGCCTCGCAGGGCGGCAATCTCTACCGGGCGACCTCGGACGAGCAGTTCGCCGCCGCCGTGGACACCGCCTGGGCAGGCGGCATCCGATACTTCGACACGGCACCGCACTACGGCCTGGGCCTGTCCGAGCGACGCCTGGGCGCGGCCCTGCGCTCCCGCCCGCGCGGCGAGTACGTGGTGTCGACGAAGGTCGGCCGGCTGCTCGTGCCGTCACCGGAGACGGCGCACCGGCGGGACCCGGAGGGGTTCGCCGTTCCCGCCGACCACCGCCGGGTCTGGGACTTCAGCCGCGACGGCGTACGCCGTTCCCTGGAGGCGAGCCTTCGGCGCACCGGCCTGGACCGGATCGACGTGGTGTACCTGCATGATCCGGACGAGCATTGGGCGCAGGCCGCGCACGAGGCGATCCCGGCGCTGGTGGAGCTGCGGGAGCAGGGCGTCATCGGTGCCGTCGGTGCGGGGATGAACCAGTCAGCGATGCTGGCCCGCTTCGTTGCGGAGACCGACGTGGACGTGGTGATGTGCGCCGGCAGGTACACCCTGTTGGAGCAGGGCGCGCTGACCGACCTGCTGCCCGTCGCGCAGGCCCGCCACGTCGGTGTGGTGGTCGCCGGTGTCTACAACTCCGGGCTGCTGGCCCGGGACATGCCGCCGCCCGACGCCGTCTACGACTACCAGCAGGCGCCGGCAGAGGTGATCGACCAGGCCCGCCGGATAGCGCGGGTCTGTCAGATGTACGGCGTCACGCTGCCCCAGGCGGCGTTGGCGTTCGTCCGTCGTCACCCGGCCGTGGTCTCGACAGTGGTCGGCATGCGGGACGAGGCCCAGGTGGCCGAAACCCTGCGCCGGTCTGGTGGCGACGTCCCGGATCAGCTCTGGACGGCGTTGTACGACGAGGGACTGCTCGACGTGCAGCCGTGAGGGTCGGCCGTCACGACCGCGCCGTCACGATGCTGGCGTCAGCGTCGTCGGGTAACCCCTGCAACGACTCCTCCACGCCGATCAGGTGGTTGGCCATCCGGGTGCGCGCCCGCTCCGGGTCGCGCGCCACGAGGGCCTTCAGGATCGCCACGTGTTCGTGATGGGTGCGCAGGTCCGCGCCCTCCTCATGCAGACTCCGCCAGAGCCGGCCGCGGATGGTGCGCCCGGCGAACGCCTCGATCAGGCCGACGAGCACCGGATTCTCGGCGTGCACCGCGATGATCCGGTGGAAGGCGATGTCGATCTCCATGATCCGCTCGTGGTCCGGCGGTGACTGGCCGATCAACCGGGCCGCCTCGTCGAGCAGGTCACCCGCCTGGGCCAGGGCCTCGTCGGTGATCCTGGTCGCCGCCAGACAGGCGGCCTCGCACTCCAGCAGCCGGCGAACGGTGTGGATGTGCCGGGGGTCGCCCTGGCCCTGGAAGTCCACCACGAAACCCATCGGGGCCAGCAGTTGTGGCGCGTCGAGGTTGGTGACGTAGGTGCCGTCACCCTGGCGGATGTTGACGATGCCCAGGATCGACAGGGCCGACATCCCCTCGCGCAGCGACCCCCGCGAGACACCGAGCTGCTCGGCGAGGTCCTTCTCGATGGGCAACCGGTCCCCGGGCCGGAACTGCCCTTCGAGGATCATCCGCTTGATGCCGTTGACCACTTCGTCAGTGCGAGACATATTTCCCCTAGCGGCCGGCGGGGGTGGCCTTCCCACCCGCAGTCACGTACGCCGCCTCCGGAGATGACACGGTAGTCGGGTCTGTCGCGCCCCAGTAGTGGCCGTCGGGAAACCGGTAGAGCGCCACCGACTCCTGACGCATCCGAGTGGAGTAGCCGGGCTGGCTGGGCAGGACGTATCCGCTGCCGGAACCGGTGTCCCGGATGATGCACGGGTCGGTGAAGTGCTCGTGCAGATGGTCGACGAACTCGGTGACCCGGTTGGTGAGGTCTCCCGAGATCGCGACGTAGTCGAGCACCGACACGTGTTGGACCATCTCGCACAGGCCGACACCGCCGGCGTGTGGGCACACCGGGACGTCGAACTTCGCGGCGAGCAGCAGCACGGCGACGATCTCGTTGATGCTGGCCAACCGGCCGGTGTCGAGCTGGCAGAAGTCGATGGCCTCGGCCTGGAACAGCTGCTTGAACATCACCCGGTTGTGGCAGTGTTCGCCGGTGGCGACGCCGATCGGAGCGACGGCGCGGCGGACGGCTGCGTGGCCCAGGATGTCGTCGGGGCTGGTCGGCTCCTCGATCCACAGTGGCGTGAACTGGGCGAGGGCGGTGACCCAGTCGATGGCCTGACCGACGTCCCACACCTGGTTGGCGTCGATCATCAGGTTGCGATCCGGCCCGAGGATCTCGCGCGCGATAGCGCATCGGCGGATGTCGTCGTCGAGGTTTGCGCCCACCTTGAGCTTGACGTAGCCGTAGCCGGTGTCCACCGCCTCCTGGCACAGTCGGCGCAGCTTGTCGTCGCCGTAGCCGAGCCAACCCGCGGAGGTGGTGTAGGCGGGGTAGCCGGTGCGGTCGAGCTCGGCGAGGCGGGCGGCCTTCGTGCCCTCCTTGGCCCGCAGGATGGCCAGTGCCTCGTCGCGGGTCAGCGCGTCGGACAGGTAGCGCAGGTCCGCGATGTCGACGAGTTGCTCGGGGGACATGTCGACGAGCAGCCGCCACAGCGGCTTGTCGGCGACCCGGGCGACCAGGTCCCATGACGCGTTCAACACGGCCGCCAGGGACAGGTGGACGACGCCCTTTTCCGGGCCGAGCCAGCGCAGTTGCGAGTCGGAGGTGAGGAGGCGGTAGACCGCGCCCATGTCCGCTGCCATGGTCGCCACGTCCAGGCCCACCAGAAGCTGTGCCTGGTGGACTGCGGCCGCCGCGACGATGTCGTTGCCTCGACCGATGGTGAAGGTCAGGCCGTGCCCCGCGAGTGGCGCCCCCGCGCCGTCGACGCCGTCGGTGTGCAGGACGACGTAAGCCGCCGAGTAGTCGCCGTCCTTGTTCATGGCGTCTGACCCGTCAGCGGTCAGGGAGGTGGGGAAGCGGACGTCTTCGACGGTGACGGCAGTGATCTGCGGCATGCGCTCCTCGCCCGGCTAGGCTAAAGATCAGATGATCACTGGGAGTATACGGAGGGCTGCTCCAGCACGTCAACGATGTCGATCACCGCTGACCCGCAGACGTATGATGTTTGCGTCGCCGAGCCGCTCCGCCTTATCGCCCATCGTGCCGGTAGGCGGGGGAAGGTGGCGGGGGTGGCGGGGCGTGGAGATCGGATGTTCCACCTCGCGCCGAGGCATTGACGTCGACGTATGGGAGTACTTTGCGGTGCCGTGGCTCCGATACATCAAATCTTTGTCGACTGTCGACACTCGCGCGGAGAGTCCGGTCTCTGGTGCCCGGCCTCGGTCGGCGTGGGGTGGTTGGCCGCGGTGGTGACGGTGGTCACCGAGTGAGCAGCCGACACGCCCGAGACCGACATGTGGGGTGTGACAACGACTGCGTCCCTATATATGGTGTCGAGCGCAGCTGGTTCGGCCGCTCATCCAGTGCGGTCGAGGCAACAGGGAACCCGGTGGAAATCCGGGACTGTCCCGCAGCGGTGAGTGGGAACGACCGCCGTCATCAGCACTGGGCCACCAATCGGCCTGGGAAGCGACGGCCAGTAGGAGACCGGCGAGCCCGGTCGTGCCCGCGAGTCCGAAGACCTGCCAGCGCGCCGCGTACCCGCATCCGGGTGGGCGGCGGTCCGAGGCCGCGTGGGACGGCTGACGCCACCTGACCCACGCCGGGCTGGCGTGGCGTCCGTCGGTGTCTGTCTCCTCGCGTCCGGGCCACCAGGTCTCGAACTCCGAGGAGCGAGTGGTGACAGTCACCGAGGTAGTCCCGGCCAGCGGCGACGCGATCCTGCGGCGGACGCCGATGCGGGTCCGCAAGCGCGACGGCGGCACCGAACGAGTGGACGTGAACAAGATCGTCCGGGCGGTCGAGCGGTGGGCCGACGACCTGGCCGACGTCGATCCGATGCGGGTGGCCACCCGCACCATCAGCGGCCTCTACGACGGCGCGACCACTGCCGAACTGGACCGGCTGTCCATCCAGACCGCCGCCGAGATGATCGGTGAGGAGCCGCAGTACTCACGCCTCGCCGCGCGGCTGCTGGCCGGCTACGTCGACAAGGAGGTGCGTCGACAGGGCATCACCTCGTTCAGCGCGGCGATCCGGGTCGGCCACGCCGAGGGCCTGATCGGTGACGACACCGCCGCGTTCGTCGCCGCACACGCCGCGACGCTCGACCACGCCATCGACCCCGACGGCGACCGCCGGTTCGAGTACTTCGGCCTGCGCACCGTGTACGACCGCTACCTGCTGCGCCACCCCACCAGCCGACTGGTGCTGGAGACCCCGCAGTACTGGCTGCTGCGGGTGGCCTGCGGCCTGGCCC
Organism: Micromonospora sp. NPDC048843; assembly: GCF_040649965.1. Classification (NCBI taxonomy): domain Bacteria; kingdom Bacillati; phylum Actinomycetota; class Actinomycetes; order Micromonosporales; family Micromonosporaceae; genus Micromonospora; species Micromonospora sp. NPDC048843. The sequence goes on along the minus strand of NZ_JBEZGJ010000020.1, from coordinate 44,037 downwards.
GGACGGCGGACGAGGCTGTCGGCTTCTACCGGCTGATGTCCAGCCTGGCCTACCTGCCCAGCTCACCGACCTTGTTCAACTCCGGCACCCGGCACACCCAGATGTCCTCCTGCTACCTGGTCGACTCCCCGCTCGACGAGCTGGACTCGATCTACCAGCGGTACGCCCAGGTCGCCAACCTGTCCAAGTTCGCCGGTGGCATCGGCATCGCGTACTCCCGGGTCCGCTCCCGGGGAGCGCTGATCCGGGGCACGAACGGGCAGTCCAACGGGATCGTGCCGTGGCTGCGCACGTTGGACGCGAGCGTCGCCGCGGTGAACCAGGGTGGCCGCCGCAAGGGCGCGGCCTGCGTCTACCTGGAGCCGTGGCACCCGGACATCGAGGAGTTCCTGCAACTGCGGGACAACACCGGCGAGGACGCCCGACGCGCCCACAACCTCAACCTGGCCAACTGGATCCCGGACGAGTTCATGCGCCGGGTCGAGGCCGACGAGCTGTGGTCGCTGTTCGACCCGCACGAGGTGCCCGAGTTGCCCGACCTGTGGGGGGAGCGGTTCGACGCCGCGTACCGGGAGGCCGAGGCGCAGGGCCGCTACGTGCGGCAGATCCCGGCACGGGAGCTGTACGGGAAGATGATGCGGACCCTCGCCCAGACCGGCAACGGCTGGATGACCTTCAAGGACGCCGCCAACCGGCTCTGCAACCAGACCGCCGAGCCGGGCAACGTGGTGCACCTGTCGAACCTCTGCACCGAGATCATCGAGGTGTCCAGTGACACCGAGACCGCCGTGTGCAACCTCGGCTCGGTGAACCTCGCCGCCCATCTCACCGCCGACGGCATCGACTGGGATCGGCTGCGCGCCACGGTGCGGACCGCTGTGACCTTCCTCGACCGCGTCATCGACATCAACTACTACCCGACCGCGCAGGCGGCGGCGAGCAACCCCCGCTGGCGGCCGGTCGGACTCGGACTGATGGGCCTACAGGACGCCTTCTTCGCGCTGCGGCTGCCGTTCGACTCGCCGGCCGCCCGGGAGCTGTCCACCCGGATCAGCGAGGAGCTGTACCTGACGGCGCTGGAGACCTCCGCCGACCTGGCGCGCGACTTCGGCGCGCACCCGGCGTACCCGCAGACCCGGGCCGCGCGGGGCCAGCTCCAGCCCGACCTGTGGGGTGTCGAGGGCACGCAGACCGCGCGGTGGGACGCGCTGCGTGAGCGGGTCGAGGCGTACGGGCTGCGCAACTCGCTGCTCGTGGCGGTCGCGCCGACCGCCACCATCGCCTCGATCGCCGGGTGCTACGAGTGCATCGAGCCGCAGGTGTCCAACCTGTTCAAGCGAGAGACCCTGTCCGGGGAGTTCCTCCAGGTCAACACCGCTCTGGTACGCGAGCTGAAGGCCCGCGGTCTGTGGACCGAGCGGGTCCGTTCGGCGATCAAGCGGGCGGAGGGGTCGGTGCAGGACATCGCCGAGCTTCCGGTCGGCGTACGGGAGCTGTTCCGCACCGCGTGGGAGCTGCCGCAGCGGGCGCTGATCGACCTGGCCGCCGCCCGCGCCCCGTTCATCGACCAGTCCCAGTCGCTGAACCTGTTCCTGGCCGCGCCGACCATCGGCAAGCTCTCCTCGATGTACCTGTACGCCTGGAAGGCAGGGCTGAAGACCACCTACTACCTGCGCTCGCGCCCCGCGACGCGGATCCAGCAGGCCACCGTCAGCGCCATCGCACCCGTCGTCGTCGACGCGGAGGCGCTGGCCTGCTCGCTGGAGAACCCCGAGTCGTGCGAGGCCTGCCAGTGACCCCCACCGACGCCGCCACCACAGACGCCAGCACCACCGACACGAGGACCACGCACATGCTGCTCGACCCCGGGATGGACCTCACTCTCCGCCCGATGCGCTACCCGCACTTCTTCGACCGGTTCCGCGACGCGATCCGCAACACCTGGACGGTCGAGGAGGTCGACCTGCACGCCGACCTCGCCGACCTGGACAAGCTGTCGCCGGCCGAACGGCACCTGGTCAGCCGCCTGGTGGCGTTCTTCGCCACCGGTGACACGATCGTCGCCAACAACCTGGTGCTCAACCTCTACCAGCACGTCAACAGCCCGGAAGGTCGCCTCTACCTGTCCCGCCAGCTGTTCGAGGAGGCAGTGCACGTCCAGTTCTATCTCAACCTGCTCGACACGTACGTGCCGGACGAGACCGAGCGCTTCGAGGCATTCGCGGCCATCGAGAACATCCCCTCGATCCGTCGTAAGGCCGAGTTCTGCTTCCGGTGGATCGACTCCCTGAACGAGCTGCGGGAGCTGCGGTCCCGCGAGGACCGGCGTACGTTCCTGCTCAACCTGATCTGCTTCGCGGCCTGCATCGAGGGGTTGTTCTTCTACGGCGCGTTCGCGTATGTCTATTTCCTGCGCTCCCGCGGTCTGCTGCACGGCCTCGCCTCGGGCACCAACTGGGTGTTCCGCGACGAGTCCATGCACATGGCGTTTGCGTTCGACGTCGTCGACACCGTTCGCGCCGAGGAGCCGGACCTGTTCGACGACGACCTCGCCGACCAGGTTCGCCGGATGCTCACCGAGGCGGTCGAGTGTGAGGTGCAGTTCGCCGAGGACCTGGTGGGCCAGGGCGTGCCCGGTCTGACGTTGGCCGACATGCGGGAGTACCTCCAGCACGTCGCCGACCGCCGCCTCGCCCAGCTCGGTATCGCGCCGCACTACGGGTCGAGCAACCCGTTCGGCTTCATGGAGTTGCAGGACGTGCAGGAGCTGTCCAACTTTTTCGAGCGGCGGGTGTCGGCGTACCAGGTCGGGGTGACCGGCACTGTCGCCTTCGACGACGACTTCTAGGCGGCGACCTCGGCCCACGCGTTGCCCGTGAGGACCGCCCCGTCCGCGCCGATCTTGCAGTTTCAGTTGCCGATATGCGCGCAATGCCCTTTTGTGTCGCAACAGGAAGTGCAAGATCGCGGGGAAGGGGCGGTCCGGTCTCGTCGATCATGGAGTTATGGTGCCTGATTTGGTGTTGTGCGGGCACTTTGTCACCGACCACAACTCCATCATCGACGAGGCAGCAGTGCGGGGTTGGCGAACAGCCAGTCCGTCGAGACGCGACGGTACTGGGCTACTTCTCATCAGTCGATCACGGAAGCGGCGCGCTCAGCTCTGGGCTGCTGCGACGTAGACACCTTTGCCTGGATGGCCCTCGACCAGCTCGCGGTCTTTGAGGATCGTCATGACCCGATCGATGGTGGAGTTTCGGCAGCCCAATCTGATCACGGTGAGCTGTGCGGCGCGTTCGACGCCGACTTCTAGGCGGCGACCGATCCGGGGGCCTGGCGCCGCTTGGTGAGCCACCGCATCACGTGCAGGGGGTGCGACGCCGGGTCCGGGATCGGGTGGAAGACGTGTTCGACAGCACCGTCGGCGACGATCAAGGTCAGCCGCTCGTAGAGCGTCATGTCGCCGGCGGCGCGGGTCGGCAGCCGCAGCGCCTCGGCCAGGGTCAGTCTCGGGTCGGGGATCAGCGGGTAGGGCAGCCGCAGCCGGTGCGCGAGTTCCCGCTGATACCCGGTCGACTGCGCGGACAGGCCGTACACCCGGGCGGCACCGGCCGCGCGGAGTTCCGCGTGGTGGTCGCGGAACCAGGCGGCCTGCTCGGTGCTGCCGCGGGCACCGTGGATCTCCAGCAGGCCGTTGGGCAGGTCCACACCCGGTCGTCCGGTCAGTGGGTAGACGAAGATGACGCTGCGCCCGGCCCCGAGCGCGCCGAGATCGACCGGGCGGCCGTCGGTGCCGTAGAAGGACAGCGGTGGCAACCTGACGCCGACCAGCGCGGTGGGGTCGGCGCCTTCGGCGGGAGTGCCGGGTACGACCTGGGTCGCGGCGGCGTCCAGGCGTGCGTCCAGCGCGTCCCGCTGGGCGGTCAACTTGCCGATCCGTTCCTGGAGGTTCGTGATGGTGCTGCGGTACGTGGCCACCGCCGCCGCGCACACGTCGGTGTCGTCGGAACCATCGGCGATCGACTCGACGAACGGGCGGGTCTCCTCGACGGTGAGGCCGAGCGCCATCAGCTCGCGGATCTGCGCCACCAGCCGCACCGCGATCGGGTCGTACTCCCGGTAGCCGTTGCTCAGCCGCCGGGGTACGACCAGCCCGGCCGACTCGTAGTAACGCAGTGCCCGGACCGTGGTTCCGGTCCGGCGTGCCAACTCACCCACCCGCATCCCGCGACCCTAAACCCGCACCCCGGGGTACGGGTCAACGTGTCCATCGTCGCGGTGTCAGGGCCGCCGTTTCCTGCCAGTCTGGCTGCGAAAAGGGCAGCTTGAACAGGGAGTGTGTGATGACGGCAATCAGTCGGGTGTGGGCTCGGCAGATCCTCGACAGCAGGGGCAACCCGACAGTGGAGGCCGACGTGGTCCTCGCCGACGGGTCAACCGGCCGGGCGGCAGTGCCGTCCGGCGCGTCGACGGGGGCGAACGAGGCGGTCGAGCTGCGCGACGGGGACCGGACGCGTTTTCACGGCAAGGGCGTGAGCACTGCCGTTGCCGCTGTCAACGGCGAGATCGCCGACGCGGTGCTCGGGCTCGACGCGGAGGATCAGGCCCTGATCGACGAGACGATGATCGCTCTCGACGGTTCCAAGGACAAGTGTCGACTGGGCGCCAACGCAATCCTGGCCGTTTCCCTGGCGACCGCGAAGGCGGCGGCGTCGGCCCACCGGCAGCCGCTGTACCGCTACGTCGGTGGCGTCGGCGCCCGCCTGCTGCCGGTGCCGATGATGAACATCATCAACGGTGGAGCGCACGCCGACAATCCGCTCGACTTCCAGGAGTTCATGATCGCCCCGGTCGGAGCGCAGACGTTCGCCGAGGCGGTCCGGATGGGCGCGGAGGTCTTCCACACCCTCAAGGCGTCCCTGGCCGCGGCCGGGCACAACACCAACGTCGGTGACGAGGGTGGCTTCGCGCCGAACGTCACGGACGCCGACGAGGCGCTGCGGTTCGTGCTGCGCGCCATCGAGGACACCGGTTACCAGCCCGGCGTCGACGTGCGGATCTGCCTCGACCCGGCCAGCTCGGAGTTCTTCCGCGCGGGTGTCTACGACTACGTCGGCGAGGGACGCCAGCGCACCGTCGAGGAGCACATCGACTACCTGCTCGACCTGGTCTCCCGGTACCCGATCAGCTCGATCGAGGACCCGATGGCCGAGGACGACATCGCCGGCTGGAAGCGGCTGACGGCGGTGGCGGGGGAGCGCGTGCAACTGGTCGGCGACGACGTCTTCTGCACCGACGTCGACCGGCTGCGCGACGGGATCGACGGCGGCTACGCCAACGCGATCCTGGTCAAGGTCAACCAGATCGGCACCCTCACCGAGACCCTGGCGACGGTCGACGCCGCACACAAGGCGGGGTACCGGGTGGTGATGTCGCACCGATCCGGGGAGACCGAGGACACCACCATCGCCGACCTGGCAGTGGCCGTCGGCTGCGGTCAGATCAAGACCGGCTCGCTGTCGCGCTCCGACCGCACGGCCAAGTACAACCAGCTCATCCGCATCGAGGAAGAGCTCGGCGAGCGCGCCAGCTACGCCGGAGGCCGTTGAGGACTGTGCTCCGGTCGGGTGGCGAGGTTCAGCTCGGTGAGGAGCTTCTCCACCCGACCCCGGATCTCGTCACGGATCGGGCGCACGGCGTCGACGCCCTTGCCGGCCGGGTCGTCGAGCTTCCAGTCCTCGTAGCGCTTGCCGGGGAAGACCGGGCAGGTGTCGCCGCAGCCCATGGTCACGATGACGTCGGAGGACTCCGCTGTCGCGTACTCCAGAAGTTTGGGGGTCTGGTCGGTGATGTCGATGCCGACCTCGCGCATGGCCTGCACGGCGGCAGGGTTGATCGTCTCGGCCGGCGCGGAGCCGGCGGAACGGACCTCGACGGTGTCGCGGGCGAGGTGGCGCAGCCAGCCGGCGGCCATCTGGGAGCGGCCGGCGTTGTGGACGCAGACGAACAGGACGCTGGGCTTGTCACTCACGGCGGGTGCCTTCCGGGTTACGCGGTTGCGGTGTTCGTGGAGGTGAAGAAGCGGCGGCGTGCCCACAGCGAGACGTAGACGAGGCCGACGAGGACGGGTACCTCGATCAACGGGCCGACGACGCCGGCGAGGGCTTGGCCGGAGGTGACGCCGAAGGTGCCGATCGCGACGGCGATGGCGAGTTCGAAGTTGTTGCCGGCGGCGGTGAACGCCAGCGTGGTGGTGCGTTGGTAGCCGAGGCCGATTGCGCGGCCGAGGGCGTAGGAGCCGGCCCACATGAGCGCGAAGTACACCAGCAGGGGCAGGGCGATGCGGACGACGTCCAGGGGTCGGCTGGTGATGGCGTCGCCTTGCAGGGCGAACAGGATCACGATCGTGAAGAGCAGTCCGTAGAGGGCGGCCGGGCCGATGCGGGGCAGGAAGCGGGCCTCGTACCAGGTGCGGCCCTTGGCGCGTTCGCCGAGGCGGCGGGTGAGGTAGCCGGCGAGCAGCGGGATGCCGAGGAAGACGAGCACGTTACCGGCGATGTCCCACGCCGAGACCGTCAACTCGGCGCCGGAGAGCCCCAGCCACTGGGGGAGCACGGCGAGGTAGAACCAGCCGAGCAGGCCGAACGCGACGACCTGGAAGACCGAGTTGAGGGCGACCAGGACGGCGGCGGCTTCCCGGTCGCCGCAGGCGAGGTCGTTCCAGATGATGACCATGGCGATGCAGCGGGCCAGGCCGACGATGATCAGCCCGGTGCGGTACGCGGGCTGGTCGGCCAGGAAGATCCAGGCCAGGGCGAACATCACGGCGGGACCGACGAGCCAGTTGAGGAACAGCGAGGAGATCAGCAGCCGGCGGTCGCCGGTGACGGTGTCGAGCCGGTCGTAGCGGACCTTCGCCAGCACCGGGTACATCATGATCAGCAGGCCGACCGCGATGGGTAGCGAGATCCCGCCGATCTGCACCGCGTCCAGAGCGCTGTTCAGCCCGGGGATCAGCCGACCGAGGAGCAGGCCGGCGACCATCGCCAGCCCGATCCACACGGGTAGGAACTGGTCGAGTCGGGAGAGCCGGCCGACGACGGCGCTTTCGGTCGGGTCGCTCCGGAGGGTCGTTGTCACGTCGTCGGCGTCACGGTGAGTAGTGCGGCGAGCTGGCGCAGGATGGCCGGCCGGGCGCGGTAGTAGACCCAGGTGCCTCGGCGCTCGGCGTCGACGAGTCCCGCTTCGCGCAGCGTCCTGAGGTGGTGCGAGATGGTCGGGCCGGTCAGGTCGAACGCGGGGGTCAGGTCGCAGACGCAGATCTCGCCGCTCTCGGCGGAGGCGATCATCGACATCAGTTGCAGCCGCACCGGGTCGCCGAGGGCCTTGAACGCGGGCGCGAGCACCGTCGCGGCCTCGGCCGGTACGCGCCGCTCGGTCAGAGGGGGGCAGCACGACACGTCCATGGTCGGACCTGCTTGATTCGACATTCCTCTAGGTTGACACTTCTCTAATCAGTGTGCAACCGTCTGTTTCGACGGACGTCGAGACAGTCCTCCGATCTCTTCCGGAAGGCAACCCGCTGATGGCCGACATCATCGTGCGCCCCATGACCGACGACGACGCCGACCGAGTGCTGGCGATCTACCAGGACGGTCTGGACGCCGGCAATGCCAGCTTCGAGATCACCGCCCCGACCTGGGCGGCGTTCGACGCCGCGCGCCTGAGCGCGCACCGCTTCGTGGCAGTCGACAGCGACGGGGTGGTGCTCGGCTGGATCGCCGTCTCGCCGACCTCGACCCGCGCGGTCTACGCCGGTGTGGTCGAACACTCCGTCTACGTCGACCCGGCCGCCCAGGGCCGGGGCATCGCCCGGCTGCTGCTGACCGCGCTGATCGCCTCCACCGAGGCCGCCGGCATCTGGACCATCCAGTCCGGAGTCTTCCCCGAGAACACCGCCAGCCTCACCCTCCATCGGCGGGCCGGCTTCCGGGTCATTGGCGTACGCGAGCGGGTCGGTCGCCATCACGACCGCTGGCGCGACGTCGTCCTGCTGGAACGTCGAAGCCCCACCATCACCTGACCAGCCTTGGCCGTCACGACGGGCCACCACACCGAGGAGCCACTGATGAACGCTCTGGACGACAGTCCCACCATCGTCATCGGCGCCGGCCCGACCGGTCTCGCCGCCGCCGCGCACCTGCACGAACGCGGCCTGCCCTTCACCGTCCTCGAAGCCGGCGACACCCCGGGTGCCGCGGTACGCCAGTGGGGGCACGTGCGGGTCTTCTCGCCGTGGCGCTACAACATCGACCCGGCCGCCCGTCGGCTCCTCGACGAGGCCGGCTGGGTCGCCCCCGACCCGGGGGCACTGCCCACCGGCGCGGAGCTGGTCGACGACTACCTCCGGCCCCTCGCGCAGCTGCCACACCTGAAGCCACACGTGCGGTACGGGGCACGCGTCGAGGCGATCAGCCGGCTCGGCCTGGACCGACTGCGTACCGCCGGGCGCGACACCGCACCGTTCCTGCTCCGCCTCGCCGACGGCGACGAGCTGGTCGCCCGCGCCGTCATCGACGCCTCTGGCACCTGGAGCACGCCGAACGTCCTCGGCGCGTCCGGTCTGCGCGCGCGAGGGGAGGCCGATGCGGCGGCGTACCTGGAGCACGCGTTGCCGGACGTCCTCGGCGCCGACCGGGGCCGGTTCGCCGGACGGCACACTCTGGTGGTCGGCGCCGGTCACTCGGCCGCGAACACCCTGCTGTCCCTGGCTGAGCTAGCCGCAGTCGAGCCTGGCACCGAGGTGACCTGGGCCATCCGGGCCGCCGCGCCGACGCGTACCTACGGCGGCGGGGACGCCGACGCCCTCCCGGCGCGGGGCGCGCTCGGCGCACGGCTGCGTTCGCACGTCGACGCTGGCCGGATCCGGCTGCTCACCGGCTTCTCCGTGCAGGCGCTCACCCCGACGGACGGCCGGGTGAGCGTGGTCCTGCGGCACGGCGACGGCAGCGTCGAGTCGATCACCGTCGACCGTGTTGTCGCGGCTACCGGCTTCCGCCCCGACCACAGCATCGCCGCCGAGCTGCGGCTGGACCTCGACCCGGTGCTGGGCGCCACCCGTGCCCTGGCCCCGCTGATCGACCCCAACGAGCACTCCTGCGGCACCGTGCCACCGCACGGCGTGGACGTGCTCGCCCACCCCGAGCAGGGCTACTACGCCGTCGGCATGAAGTCCTACGGCCAAGCGCCGACGTTCCTCATGGCCACCGGCTACGAGCAGGTCCGCTCCGTGGTCGCCGCGCTGGCAGGTGACTGGACCGCCGCCCGCGACGTCCAACTCGACCTGCCCGCGACCGGTGTGTGCAACAGCAACCCTGCCGACTCGGTGGGCGACGACTGCTGTGGGCCGCAACCGACGGGGCGTGGACTGTCCACCGGCATCTCCGGAGGGCTGCGGTCCGCACCGATCAGCCTCATCGCCCTCGACGCCGCGCCCGCAGGAGGTTGTTGCGCCAGCTGATCACCGGTTACGACGGTGCCCGCTGCGCGGCGCGAGGGCGCTCCCGGAGGCCTCATGAGAGCGAGACGCCGGGCAGCCCGCGCAGTCGGACGGTGCACCGTCACCGTCGGCTGGCACAGGCGACACACGTACGCGCGGACGGGCGGGCGACGAGTCGCTCGGCGGGAATCGGCCGGGCGCACCGTTCGCACACGCCGTAGCTGCCGTCATCGACCCGTCGCAGCGCGACGTCCAACTCGGCCAGGCGTCGGCGGGTGGCGTCCAGGACGGCGGTGAGCTGCGCGCGTTCGAAGGCGATGGTGCTTCCCTCCGGGTCGTGCTCGTCATCGGCGTTGGACGACCGGGACGCCTCGAAAAGGCTCCGGAGGTCACCGTCCAGGGCGGTGGCCTGGATTTCGGTCTGCTCGCGAAGCCGCAGCAACTCCTCGCGGACCGCGCTGGAATCCCTGTTCATGGCCGTTCCAGAGTACCTGGGGGATGACGGTGGTCACATCACTGGCATTCCGAGACGACCGGTCATATCGTGGTGTCCGTCAGTCAGCCGGAACCCCGGGCGAGAGGAGTGCCACGAGATGCCACGAACGAAGTCGCCGGCCTCCGCCGGGACCCGGCAACGGTTGTCCGACGCCGCGTTGGACCTGTTCCACCTGCGGGGCTACAACGGGACGAGCGTCCAGGACATCGTCGCCGCGGCCGGGGCACCCAAGGGCACCTTCTACAACCACTTCGCCAGCAAGGAGGACCTCGCCCTCGACTCGGTGGCGAGATACTCCGCGGCGATGGGGCTGGAGATGCTCGACGAGAAGCAGGGCGGCACCCCGCTTGAGCGGATCACCGCTCATCTGAGTTACATCACCGGCCTCGGCGACACCATGGGTGACCGCGGATGCCTGCTCGGCAACTTCGCCACCGAGATCCCGGCGCACAGCGATGTCCTGCGCAACGCCGTCGACGCCGGTTTCGGCCGCTGGGTCGCCGCGCTCGCCAGGGTGATCGAGCAAGCACGGGCTGCCGGTGAACTGCACGGCGACGAACCCGCCACTGATCTCGCCGGCTTCGTCGTCTCCAGCTACGAGGGCGCGGCAGCGCGGGCGAAGGCATCCGGTGACCCGGCCGCCCTCCGCGAGTTCTTCACCATCACCACGGCCCGGATCCTCACCTGATCCGCGTCCGATCCCAGCGGTGACAGTCCGCGTCGTTCCAACCGACGCGGCGCGTACCCAATCCAAGACGACCGGTCGTACGCCTTCGACCGGGAAGCTACACCTGCATTGAGGAGTGAGACATGAGCACGTACCTGATCAATCACCTGCGTATCCCGGGCGGAGTGCCGACCGAGGAGTCCCTGCGTTACCTGGAGCAGGTGCAGGCCACCACCGAGGCGTACGGCGCCAAGTGGCTCGTCCTGGATGCCCAGGTGCAGGTCCTCGAGGGCAGCTGGCCCGGTTCGGTAGTGCTGATCGAGTTCCCGGACGCGGAGACCGCCAAGACCTGGTACAACTCGCCCGAGTACCAGGCGATCCTGGCGCTACGCGTCGATCACACCATCAACGACCTGGTCCTGGTGGACTCCGTCGGCCCGGACTTCACGGTGGCCGGCTACGCGCGTCAGATCCGGACCCTGCTCGGTCAGTGACCAGCCCTCGCTGACCTGCCGTACCGCGATCCCCGCGCACGCGCGCGCCGTGCGCGGGGATCGCCTACATGAAGTTGCGGGTGTGCAGGGCGGAGAGCGCCGCCGCCTCGTCGGGCCGGAAACCCAGGCGGACGAGGCGGCGCTGACGGCCCTGATCCATCGCGTGTTGCAGAGCCTGCACCCGATCGAAGCCGGCGGAGACGTCGTTCGGACGCCAACCACCCGCCGCGAGCACCACCAGCGCGTCGAAGACATCCGCGTTGAGGCCCGCAGTGTCGGCAAGCGCGTCGTGGCGGCGGTGGATGGCCGCCCGCAGCCGGTCGCGCAGCAGCGGATCGAGCTGCGCCTGATGCTCCAGGTGTGCCATGCCGAACACCACGTGCCGGCGCTCGTCCTGCATGGCGAGCCAACAGATCCGGCGCGTCACCGGGTCCGGGGCGTTCTCGTGCAGGAACGACAGCAGATCGACGAAGCTGCCCTCACCGAGCACGGAGAGCAGGAACGACGCCAACGCGAAGTCCGACTCCGCGACGAGGGTGAACAGCGACTGCCGACCGCCAGCGGATGACGTGCCCATCTCGGCGCCCCGCAGCAGCGCCCGCCGGCTGAAGACCTCCATGTGCCGGGCCTCGTCGGCCATCTGCACGGCGAGGAGCTGCACCACCTCCCGGAAGTGCGGATGGATGCGCCCCACGAACCGGGCCGGCACGACGAGGGCGGCCTGCTCGTTCTCGACCAGGTAGGTCATCACCTGTACCACAGCGGCTTCGACGTCGGCCGGCAGCGCGAACGGATCGTCCCACGGCACCGCGGTCTGCGGGTCCCACTGTCGGGCGGCGGCCTGCGCGTACAGGTTCGGGGCGATGTCGGCCCAGACCAGGTCGCGGTCGTCCAGGTCGAACCGGGCCTCCGGACCACCGGCTTCAAGGAGTGAACCCCGGGCGCCGAGCCCCCACCTTGCGGGTGGACGGCTGCTGAGCGCCGACGGCAGGGCCGGCCCGGCCCGCTCCGCGCCGAACCAGCGGTCGTCATCCGCCGACCCGCGGACCACCACCGCGACGAGGTCGCTCGCCTCGCCCCGGTCCGGCCACTCGACCCGATGACCCCGCCGACGACACCAGGCGGGCAGGTGTACGCGCAACGCCGGGTCGCGACCGGAGACCGCCAACCTGCCGCCGGGCGGCAACCCGGCCAGGGCGCGCTGCACCAGCAGGTGCGCGCCCCGGCCGAAACCCAGGTCACCGAGGTCGACCTCGGCGACCGGTGTCGCGCTCACGGCCGGTAGTCCGTGGCCGTCACCCGCCCGTCGGGGGAGTAGAAACCGCTGGCGTCGACCGCGTCGACGAGGGCGTCATACCCAGTGGTGCGGCCCTCCCGCCAGGCCGTCAGCCCCTCCAGGTCGAGCAGCGGACGCACCTGCGGATCGGCGTACGACATGCCGAGCAGCAGCGTGCCGAAGAGCCGGACCCCGTCGGACTCCGGCGCGCGGACCGTCATGTTGCAGTGGTCGTAGCGTGCGGTCTGCGCCACGATCCGGGTGCCCTCGGGCGGTAGTGTGCCCTCCTGGACGAACGCCAGGTGGTTGGCGTCGATCATGCAGGCGGCGTCGACCTCCCCGGCCATCAGGGCGCGGGCCGCGTCGCGCTCGCCGCCGATGTGGTCGCCGTGCAGGCCGACACCCACGTCGAAGCGGCGTACGTCGACAGTGACCCCGGCCGCCGCGAGGTGACCCAGTGGAATCAGCGTTGCCTGTGGACTGTCGATCGCCCCGACGCCGACCACCCGTCCGGCGAGGTCGGCGAGCTGGCGCACCGGCGAGTCCGCGCGGACCACCACGATCGAGGTGAGGTCCTGGTCGGTGTCGCGCATGGTGAGCGCGCGGACGGTAGTGCCGTTGGCGGCCGCCAGCCGCTCGGCCCGCAGCCAGGCCAGGGGAGAGTTCCAGGCCGCGTCGATCCGCCCGGCGACGAGGTCCTCGACCTGTCGTTCGTAGTGGGAGTAGAGGACGAAGTCGAAGTCCAGGCCCCGCCCGCGCAACCAGGTGCGGAAGCCCTCCCAGATGGTCACCACCTTCGGGTCGTACGCGACCGCGCCCAGCAGAACTTCTGGCGCGGGCATCAGCGGTTGGCCTCGTCGAGCAGCGGCAGCCCGGTGGCGAGCCGACCGACGAAATCGTGCAGCGCGTCGGTGGTCGGTGCCATCACCCGGGCTGCGCGGGCGTCCCGGAAACGGCGTTCAAGGCCCAACTCCTTGCGGAAGGCGCTGCCGCCGCAGAGCTGCATCGCGCCATCGGTCACGTCGGCGACGGTCTCGCCGCCGAGCGCCTTGACCTGGAGCACCCGCAGCATCGCGTCGTCGCGGCCGGTCTCCAGTGCGGTGAGCGTGTCGCCCAGGAAGGCGCGCAGCGCGTCGGTGCGGATCATCAGCCGGGCGAGGTCGCGTCGCGTGACGGGCGCGTCGCGCAGGGCGGCGCCGGTGTGCGCGAGTGTGGTCCCGGTGAGATGTCGGCCCGCTTCGGCCACCGCGCTGTCGGCGAGACCGAGGCAGAAGGCGGCGTTGAGCACCAGGAACCAGGGCAGGACCGCACCGAGCGCGGTGTCGAGCCCAGCCCCGTCGGCCGCCATCCTCGCCGTCGACGGAACCCGGAGCCCGTCGGCGGTCATCGGCCGAGAGCCGTTGCCCCGCAGACCCAGCCCGTCGAAGTCGCCGGTCACGCTCAGGCCGGCGCTGTCGGCCGGCACCAGCCACAGCGTCATCGGGCCGGCGTCGCGGGTCAGTGGAAGGCTCGACCAGACGTAGCTGTTGGCCTCGCCGGCCGAGGTGACCCAGCTCTTACGGGCGTCGAGGCGGACGGTGTCGTCGTCGGCGGCTGTCGCGGTGCCGGTCGGCGACCAGAAGTGGCTGCGCGAGCCGTACTCGGAGAACGCCAACGTGGTGAGGTGATCGCCGGTGGCGATGGCCGCGCGGACGTCCCGGGGGCCGTGCGCCTCGATGACGGCGGTCGCCGCGTAGTGCATGAGCACCACCATCGCTGTGGACCCGCACTCGGCGGCCAGCCGCTCGATCACCTCGGCGACCACCCGCATGCCGTGGCCGGCGCCACCGACCTCGGTCGAGGAGGCCAGGCCGAGTAGGCCGGCTGCGGCGAGAGCGTCGACACCCGGACGGGGGAAGGCCCCGTCCCGGTCGACGATCGGCGCCTGCGGGCGGATCACGTCGTCGATCACAGTGCCGAGCGTGTCCGTGGCATCGGTGGCGGTCTGGGCATTGTCGACACTGGCCGTCATGCTCGGTACCCCTTAAGGCAGGCCGATGGGACCGCTGTCGACACTATCCGAACCCGAAGACGCAGCGCGAGCGTCGGATTACCGTCTGGCGCGGGCGTTGTCCCGGTGGGGTCGGCCGTGCCCGTCGTCCCGGTCGATGCGCAGCTCGCGCTCCAACTCGGTGATGACCGCCCGCAGGTCGTCCAGCCGTTGGGTGAGCGCGATCCGGTCCACCTCGTCCGGTACGCCGTCGCCGTCCTCGTCGTACCCGGGAGCCAGGCGCTCGGTCATCTCCAACCGGCGGGCCTCCTCCATGGAGTTCACGATGACCGCGATGAGGATGTTGAGCAGCAGGTTGACGGTGATGACCACGTAGCTGACGTAGTAGAGCAGCGTCCATGGTGAGATCGCCATGCCCTGCTCGATGAGGTCGGGCAGCGTCTCCAGCGACAACAGCACGAACAACGTCAGCAGCGATCGGCCGATGTCGCCGTACTCCTCCGGATACCTGTTGCCGAAGATCAGCCAGCCGGCCATGCCGTACACGTAGAGCGTCACCACGGCCAGGGCGAGGAACCCGGTGACGCCCGGCAGGCTGCGCCACAGTGCGGAGACGATGGTCCGCAGACCGGGGGAGAACCGCACCAGGCGGACCATGCGGGCGACCCGGACGACCCGCAGCAGCGCCGGGTCGCCGTGCAGGCCCGGAATGAAGATCGCCGCGATCACCACGAAGTCGAAGACGTTCCAGCCGTGCCGGAAGAAGTCCTGGGGGCGTCTGCCGTAGGCGGCCAGCCGGACGGCGATCTCGACGACGAAGACGGCCCGGAAGAACAGCTCCAGGCCGTGCAGCGCGGTGCCCGCCGGGCTCAGATCGTCGTACGTCTCCAGGCCGAGAACGATGCCGTTGGCGAGGATGACCACGACGATGGCGATCTCGAAGGGCCGTGACCGGGCGAGCCGGTCGCAACGGTCGGTCCATCCTGAACTGTGCGACGGCGGTGTGGACGGAGCACCCCGCTGGGCGGGCGCGGGTGCGTCACTCACCAGTCGGCCGGCTCGATGAGGCGCGCCGGGGCCGGGGCCCACCTCCGGCCGTCGTCGTGGCGGTGCGGATGGTGTGCGGGCATGCCCACCAGCCTAGCCAAGATCAATGACGCTGCGCGACAGTGCCGTCCGTGCAGCGTGACTCGTTCGCTGCGCGTCGGCGCGATCCGTGCGGCGACGACACAAATCGCGAACGCCGTTTGCGGTTTACAGTAGATCAGTGAGTGACGCAGCCGCGAGCGGCCCCGACCGGCAGCCGATCTGGAGCAGGCCCGAACGTGGTAGCCGCGGCCCCGCTCCGGCGCACAGCCGGGACGCCATCGTCGTGGCCGCCATCACCCTGGCCGACACCGAAGGGCTGGCCGCGGTATCGATGCGCGCCGTGGCCTCCGCGCTCGGCACCGGCGCCGGATCCCTCTACCGCTACCTGTCGTCCCGCGATGACCTGCTGGACCTGATGACCGACCGGGCAGTGGGGGAGTTGCGCCCGTACCCGCAGGTGGAGGACGACTGGTTGGAGACGATGGTGCTGCTGGGACGCCGACAGTTGACGCTGTTCGGCGCCCACCCGTGGCTGCTCGATGTGATCCACCGGCCCTCCGGCATCGGCCCGCAGAGCCTGGCCTGGTTCGACAACTGCATCCGGATCCTGGAACCAGTGCGGTGCCCTGCCGCCGCCAAGTTCGAGACCATCGCGATGATGACCGGCGTGGTGAGTCTCTTCGCCCGCCGCGAGTCCGCCGCCGGGGCGTCCAGCTTCGCCGCGGTGGACCTCGCGGCGTACCCGCACCTGGTCGCGGCGTTCAGCCAGCCCCCAGGGCCGGCGCCCCGGGCGGACCTCGTCGAGCGGACCCTGCGCGGCCTGCTGACCGGCCTGCTGCTCGCGGAGTCGACCGAGGCGGGCTGACCGCCTCGGCGGGCCGATGGTTTCGGCCGTTTCTCCGCGACCTCGACTAGGTTCTCGATGGTGGGCCGGACCAGACGACCCCGCGCCAACTGCGGAGAGGTGCGCGATGTCCGACTCTGATCTTGCCGACCTGCGCCAACGGGCCAAGGACGGTGACCGGGACGCGGTCGACCAGCTCGTCGAGCTCGCGGGGGAGCGGGGTGACCTGGTCGAGTGTCGGTGAGCTTCGCTGGCTCGCCGACGGCGGGAACCGGGACGCGGCCGACGTTCTGGCCGAGCTCACCGAAGAGCGGGACGAGGCGGAGTAGTCGGCCGCCGTGGGTGAGGTTGGGGGCGGGCGACGGCGACCGGAGGTCCCGCCGCCCGCTTCGGCGATGGATCCGGTTCAGGCCCGCGCGGCCCGGATGGCGTCACGCAGCGGGGTGCTCGGCCGCCCGAGCAACCGGCTGAGGTCGTCGCTGTCGGTTGCCAGCTCGCCATTGGCGATCGAGTGGTCGAGCGCGGCGACGAAACCGGCGGTCCCCGCGTCCAGGCCGACGTTCTCCAGGGCCGAGGCCAGGTCGGCGGCGGACATGTCCTGGTGGACGACTGTGGTGCCGGTGACCTCGGTGACGGCCTCGGCCAGCTCGTCGAAGGTGAACGCGGTGCCGCCCAGTTCGTAGACGGCGTTGCCGTCCTCCTCCCGGGTCAGCGCGGCCACGGCCGCCCCCGCGTAGTCGGCCCGGGTCGCGGCGGAGATCTTGCTGCCGCCGGTGGCGCCGAGGATCGAGCCCGACCCCAGGTACTGCGGGAGCTGGTCGGTGTAGTTCTCGGTGTACCAGCCGTTGCGCAGCACGGTGTGGGTCAGACCGGACGCGACGAGGATTTCCTCGGTGGCCTTGTGCTCCGGGGCCAGCGGGTTTGCTGTGGTGTCGGCCTTGAGGATGCTGGTGTAGACGAGACGCTCCACCCCGGCGAGCTTGGCGGCGTCGATGACCGCTGTGTGCTGCGCGACGCGCTGACCGGGAGTGTCGCCGGAGATGAGCAGCAGGCGGCGTACGCCGGCCACGGCGCCGGGGAGCGTCGACGGGTCGTCGTAGTTGGCCTTGCGGATCTCGACCCCGTGCGCGGCCAGGTCGGCGGCCTTCTCCGGGCTGCGGACGATGGCGGCGATCTCGGCGGCGGGTACACCGCTGCCGAGCAACTGCTCGATCACCAGGCGGCCCAGCCGGCCGGTGGCGCCGGTGACGGCATAGGTGGGCATGGGAACCTCCGGAGGGTAGGGGTGAATCAGTAAGCACTTACGAATCTACAGCACTAACCAATGGGCAGCATGAGATAGGCTGGTGAGGTGAGCGACATGCCGGCCCAGGACCCGGCGGGGCCTACCCAGGAATTCGTCAGCGATGTCTTCGCGCGGGGTTGCACCTCCCGTGCGGCCTTCGAGGACGTCACCTCGAAGTGGGCCTCGCTGGCCCTGTTGGCGCTCGGCGAGGGCCGCTACCGGTTCAACGCGCTGCGACGCCGCATCGACGGGGTCAGCGAGCGGATGCTGTCCCAGACCCTGCAGACCCTCGAACGCGACGGGATGCTCACCCGCGAGGTGCTCACAGCGATCCCACCGCGCGTCGAATACTCGCTGACCCCGCTCGGCGCCCAGGTCGCCGAGCAACTGCGTGGCCTCGCCGATCTGCTGGAGGCCTCGGTGCCCGAGTTGCAGACCGCCCGCGACAGCCGCGAGCGCGACCGGAGCTAGGCCGATCCCGCGCCGGCCTCGCGTCGCGCCACTACCGTCAGTGGGCGCTGGCGGATGCGCTGGGTCGCCACGACGCATCCCAACACCACCAGCGCCGCCGCGATCGAGGCGGGGGAGACCACCTCGCCGAGCAGCAGCGCCGACCACCCCAGGGTCAGCACCGGCTGGGCGAGTTGGACCTGGCCCACCTGCGCTATACCTCCCCGGGCCAGGCCGGCGTACCAGGCGAAGAAGCCCAGAAACATCGAGACCCCGGTGAGATAACCGAACGCCGACCAGCCGAGAGCGTCGGCCCGCGGCGGACCGGCGGCGGCGGCAACGGCCGTGACGGGAACGGTGATGGGCAGCGAGAGCAGCAGCGCCCAGCAAATCGTCCGAGCGCCGCCCAACTCGCGGGCGAGCGCGCCGCCCTCGGCGTAGCCAAGGCCGCACAGCACGACCGCCGCGAGCAGGAACAGGTCGGGCAGGGTGAGGGCCCCGCGTACCGCGCCGCTGGCGCCGAGGAAAGCGAGAACCGCCAGCAGTCCGCCGGCGCTCACGATCCAGAACAGCGGCGGTGGGCGTTCGCCGGCCCGCAGCACCGCGAACACTGCCGTCATCGCGGGCAGTGCGGCGATGACGACCGCGCTGTGCGCGGAGGTCTGGGTGAGGAGCGCCATCGAGGTGAACAAGGGAAAGCCGACGACGACTCCGAGTGCGACGATCGGCAGCCGTTGCCACTGACCGCGGGTGGGCCGCGGTGCGCCGGTGAGACGCAGGTACGCCCATGCCAGCAGCCCCGCGCCGACAGCCCGGCCGAAGGCGACGAACCACGGGTCGAGCTGCTGCACGGCGATGCGGGTGGCCGGGAGCGACAGACTGAAGCCGAGCACGCCCAGGGCGCCGAGGCCGAGCCCGACGATCCGATCCGCTGTTACCGTGTTTCTGGCAGTAGCGCTACTCTCGTCCCTCATGGAGAACGGTAACGCAGCCCAACGCGTTATCCAAGATCTGCGGGGTCTCGCGGCCGTCGCCGGTCCCGGTGGCCGGCTGCCCTCGGTACGCGAGCTGACCGCCCGCCATCAGGCCTCGCCGGTCACCGTCGCCGAGGCGATCCGCCAGTTGGCGGCCGAGGGGCTGATCGAGGCGCGACCCGGCCGAGGCACCTTCGTGGCCACTCCACCGGACGAGCCAGGCGTACCCGACCTGTCCTGGCAGACCGTCGCGCTCGGGCCCCGCCGGTTCGGTCAGGATGAGATGCAGGCGCTGTTGGCGCTGACGCCCGCCGGAACGATCCCCCTGTCCGGTGGCTACCTCCACGCGGACCTCCAGCCTGCCGCCGCGCTCGGCGCGGCCCTCACCCGAGCCGCCCGCCAGCCCGCGAGCTGGCAGCGTGGGCCGGTCGAGGGTCGCGCGGACCTGCGCGCCTGGTTCGCCCGTGAGGCCGGGGCGGGGCTGCACGCCGACGACATGGTGATCTGCCCCGGCGGGCAGGCCGCCCTGTCGTCCGCGTTGCGGGCGCTCACCGCGCCCGGCGACGCCCTGCTCGTCGAGTCGCCCACCTACCTGGGTGCGTTGGCCGCGGCCCGCGCGGCCGGGCTGCGGGTGGTGCCAGTGCCGGCCGACGCCGACGGGGTACGACCCGACCAACTCGCCGCCGCGTTCGCCCGCACCGACGCCCGGCTCTTCTACTGCCAGCCCCTGTACGCCAACCCGCATGGCGCGACGCTGGCCGAGCACCGCCGGGCGCAGGTCGCCGAGGCCGTACGCGACGCCGACGCGTTCCTGATCGAGGACGACTACGCCCGTGACCTCACCATCGACGATCCGGCTCCGCCACCACTGGCCAGCGATGATCCCGACGGCCACGTCATCTACCTGCGCTCGCTGACCAAGTCGACCGCCCCCGGGCTGCGCGTCGCCGCCATCGGAGCCCGTGGCCCGGCCGGGGCTCGACTGCGCGCTGCCCGGCTGCTCGACGACTTCTTCGTCGCCGGACCACTGCAACAGGCGGCGATCGACTTCCTCACCTCTCCGGCGTGGTCGCGGCATCGTCGGGCACTGCGCACGGCCCTTCGGACACGCCGTGACGCGTTGCTGACCGCGCTACGTCGGCATCTGCCAAGCCTTGCTCCACAGTCGATCCCACGCGGCGGCATGCACCTCTGGGTGCGCCTCGCCGCCGGCGCCGACGATGCGGCACTGGCCGCTGCCGCGGCGGCCGAAGGCGTCGCCGTCTTCCCGGGCCGGCCCTGGTACGCGGCCGAACCCCCGGCCCCGCACCTGCGCCTCACCTACGCGGCAGCCGCACCCGAACTCATGGACGAGGCCGTTCGACGCCTCGCCCGCGTCCTCCGTTGAACCCCGGGCGCCTGGCTGGTTGGCGTCCTGCGAGTGGGTCTCAGGTGTTCAGCGTCTCGCGTGGCGGCACACCGAAGCTGGCGTGGTATCGCGCGGTGAACCTGCTGTGGCTGGCGAAACCCCACCGACTGGCAATCGCCGAGACCGTCTCCTGGCGCGGGTCGGCGCGTACCAGGTCGTGGTGTGCCCGGACGAGCCGGACCCGACGCAGGTAGGCCATGGGGGTGGTGCCCAGGTGACGGCGGAAGGCGAGTTGCACCGCCCGGAGGGAGACGCCGGCGGCGCCGGCGATGTCGGCGGCGCTGATGTCCCGGTCGGCGTGCTCCTCCAGAAACGTGATCGCCCGTCGCAGCGTGGCGGTGGTGGCGTCGTTCCGGTCCGCGGCGGTCGGTTCGGTGAACGCGGTGTTGGGGAAGACCGCGAGCGCCGCCGCGGCCAGCATCCGGGCGGCGTTGCCGATCACCAGCGACTGTGCCCCGGCGGCCGGGCTGTTCAACACGACGTCGCGGACGAAGCTTGTGGTGTTGCGCCACTGCCGGGCGAGGGCCGTGCTGGCGGCACCCAGCTCGGTGAACTCGATCCGCCCGGGCCGGCGGGCCGGGGCGGTGGTGGCCACCTGCGCCAGCACCGACAGGTCCAGCACGCAGAGCTCCACCTCGCCGGGATGCCAGTGGACGGTGCATGGCTCCTCGGGCCTGGTGACGAGGAAGACCTCGCCGGGGCCGAACCGGTGGGCCGATCCGGCGCAGGAGCGATCGACGTGTGCGGTGCGGGTACGACCGATGACCAGCCCGCCGAGGGTGCTGGCATCGATCTCGAGGTGCGCGGTCTGGCGGGTGGTCGCGATGGCGAAGGGGCCCGTGTCGACGCGGTGGTGGGTGAGCCGGTATCCGTTCCTGCTCTGAATGCGCAGTTTCGGGTCGTACGTGGCGGACAGGAATTCCTGAATGGCCGCCGGGTCACGACTGTCGAACTGGCGTGTCTGCACTGGTGATGACGTCATCCGCTGTCTCCGTCCGGTGGAGGTGCCGCCGGGTGCTGGAACGGGTGTCGACGGCAGGTTCGGGACGTGCCGGGGTGCTCGGCGGTGACCCGGCACATCATTGGCCGGCGGTGCGGTGGGATGGAACGTCGCGAGCGGGACGGCAGCGACCGGGTGGAGCGTGTCGGATCTGGTCTGACCATTCACTGACGCTGAGACGCAATATCTGTAGATGGGAATGTCACCATACGACAATCACCGACCTGCCGTCCCGCGAATCACTGTGATGTGTCGGCAGCTCGACTTCGTTTTCCGGCTAGCGCGCCAAATGGTTCTACGTCTGCTGTCCTAGCCACCCTCGTGGCCGACAGCGAAATCTTGTTCATGATTCGTCGGAGGATGACCGGGTCACTGCCGGGAGGCCGACCCACGGAGGGGGAAGCGTTGGACAGTACCGATCCTGACCGCGTCGTTCGGCTGGCCGTCGCCGAGGCGCTGGCCCGGGTGGCGGACGAGGACAGCCTGGGTCTGGGCGAGGGGGACGCGCTGGAGAGGCTCGGGCGTGGGCTCCGCGAGGTGCTGCGCCGCGCACTCGACGACCGGGTGCCACTGACCACGCCGGAGTTCGTCGACCTCTGCCGCGACCTGGGTCTGCACCGTGACGCCTTCGACCTGTTGGGGCACTACCTGATGACCGCGTTGCTGACCCAGCACGTCGGACCGGACGCCCTGATCCGCGTCGGGGTGCTCTTCGGCACCGTCGGGCGTTACCTGCCCGGTGCCCGTCCGGTGGCCCACCGCAACGAAGGTCCCGCGACGCGGCGACGCGACGTGCGTTCGGACAACAGCGTCGTCGGTCGGTACCGCCGCGCCAAGCTGCCGGAGCACCTCCCCAACCCGCCGAGCTGGACCTGCACGGGATGTGGCCGCGAGTGGCCCTGCGCCACCAAGCAGAGCCAACTGCTCGCCGAGTTCGGTGGAGCGCGCGCCTCCCTCGCGGTCTATCTCGGCTCCTGCCTCGTCGCCGCCGCTCAGGACCTGCCCACGATGCCGTTGCCCCGGGTCCGGCTCCGCTTCCTGGGCTGGCTGCCGCGCGCCCGGATCTGATCGGCGTTGCGCGCAGGTCGGGGCAGGGTGTTCATCGTGTGCACCAGCTGCGTACGGCGGCTGTTCACCGCCTTCTCCGAGGCTCCTTGGTCGAAAGAGCATTCGCTTGATCGAGGAGAGGCTCTCAGGTGAGAGACAAGCATCCCGAAGAGACCGAGCACGCGCAGCTGTCCCGGCGCAAGCTGGTCAAGTACGCGGGCGTCGGCGCGACGCTGGCCGCGGCCAGCCCACTGGTCGGTGCCGGCACGGCCTGGGCCGGCGAGGACCGCCGGCCGGGTGACGACGACAAGACCGACCGGGGCAACTCGAAGAACCGGGCGTGGCGTGCGGGCGACCACCACATCCACTCCGAGTACAGCGGCGAGTTCGACACCACGAAGTCCCCGATCGTCTTCCACAAGGGCGCGGACGCGGTCTACCCGATCGTCACCAACGCCATCATGGCGAAGAACTTCGGCCTGACCTGGGCGATGTGCACCGACCACGGTGGACCCACCCACTCGAAGGTGAACATCGAGCAGGCGTACCCCGACCTGCTACGGTCCCGCAAGCTCGTCCCCGAGGTGCTCCAGTTCTGGGGCATGGAGTTCGACGCGCCCTCGCTGGACCACCACACCCTGATGATCCCGCGCCACGAGGACGAGGCGAAGCAGCTCTTCGAACTGGAGAGCCGGTTCGCCAAGTACGACGCGTTCCCCACCGACCCGGCCCGCGACACCGAGGCCAAGATGGTGGAGTTCCTCAAGGTGGCCCGGGGCATGCCGCACAAGCCGCTGGTGATCGCCCACCACGCGTCGCGTTCGGCGCCCGGTCTCGGCGTCTACGGTCAGGACACCCCGCGTGAGTTCCGCAACGGCAACAACGCCGCGCCGGACGTCTACATCGGCTTCGAGGGCGCGCCCGGTCACCAGGCCGGCCCGCTCAACGGCGGCAAGCGGGGCGGCTACGGCAACCACCCCACCTACGGCGGCTTCGACCAGATGACCGCCCGGGTCGGCGGCCTGTGGGACTCACTGCTCGGCGAGGGCCGGCGCTGGTGGATCACCGCGACCTCGGACTCGCACGTGCACTGGACCCGGGGCGGCTCCGACTTCTGGCCGGGCGAGTACAGCAAGACGTACGTGCACGCCCGCCAGGACTACGGCGACATCATGGACGGCCTGCGCAACGGCCGGATCTGGGTCACCACCGGTGACCTGATCCGCAGCCTCGACGTCACCGCCACGTCCCAGGGCAGGACCGCCGAGGTGGGCGAGACGATCACGGTGAGCCGTCGTAGCCGTACCGATGTCGAGATCGAGATCACCTTCCGCCCGCTGGGTGGGGTTAACGCGAACGGCGACCGGCCCGAGGTCCGCCGGGTCGACCTGATCGTCGGCCAGATCACCGGCCCGAGCGCCAGCCTGGACGCCGACACCAACCCCACCACCACTGTGGCGGCCCGGTTCGGCCCACGGGACTGGCGTCGGCACGGCGACAGCTACGTCATCCGGCACACCTTGCGCAACGTCGAGGCGGACACCTACGCGCGGGTGCGTGGCACCAGCACCGACGAGGCCGAGCCGCTCGCCGACGGGCTGGAGAGCCCGTGGGACGACCTGTGGTTCTACTCGAACCCGGTCTTCGTGCACGTGCGCTGACCGAGTGCGGTAGCGACATCGCGGGCCTGTCCGGCACCGCTCGACTGACCACGTCGGGCGGTGCCGGGCGGGCCGCCCGCAGTATCCGCAGGTCAGTCGGGCCTGCTGCGGCGGGCGCGAGGGGTGGCGGTCCGCCCGCTCCGCGCCGCCGCGGCGCCGGTCCGGCGCGCAGCGGGCGCGGGCGTCGGGTCGGGCTGCACCTGGGTCACCACCTCGCAGAGGTCGCGCAACGGGTCTACCGCCTGGGTCGAGCAGGCGACCTTCTGCAGCAGTGACCGCAGCGTCGCCGACTCGGTCGACGTGAGCGCCCCCAGCAGGTGCGACTCGACCTGCCGCAGTGCCAACCGCCGCTGCTCCCAGGCGGCACGGCCGGCGTCGGTGACCTCGATGAGCCGGTTGCGTCGGTCGGCCGGGTCCGCGCGCCGGGCGACGAACCCGGGCCGCTCCAGGTCGTCGATCAGGTAGGTGAGGACGGTGCGGTCGATGCCGATCTCCTCGGCGATCGCGCCCTGGTTCCGGGCCGGCCCGTTGCTGGCCGCGGTGAGCAGTTGGTAGCCGCGCGGGCCACCGGGGAAGTCGGTGAGCGCGTGCTCGGCCGCCCGGACGTAGCCGCGGAAGACGATCCCGAGCATCCAGCCCAGGTCGTCGTCGAGCGGATCGGGCCGGTCCGGCCGGTGAGTGGCACCCGTCATGCCCCGACAATAGCGCAGCAAGTCAGACCTTGTTGGCGGAAGATGTTCTGTGCGGCATAAGGTTAAGGTTGCGACGCATCGTCCGAGGCGTCGAGAAAATCGGGAGGCTCGCAGATGAGCGACTACGGCCAGGACCTGGTCTTCGGCTCCTTCGTCACGCCCAGCGCTGACAATCCGGGCCGTGCGGTCGGTGTCGCCGTCCTGGCCGAGCAGGTCGGGTTGGACCTGGTCACCTTTCAGGATCACCCGTACCAGTCGGCGTTCCTCGACACCTGGACGCTGCTGAGCTTCGTGGCGGCCCGCACCAACCGGGTGCACCTGGCGGCGAACGTGACCAACCTGCCACTGCGCCCGCCGGCGGTGCTCGCCCGCAGTGTGGCAAGCCTGGATCTGCTCAGCGGTGGCCGGGTCAGCCTCGGCCTCGGGGCGGGGGCGTTCTGGGATGCCATCGAGGCGATGGGCGGCCGACGGCTGACCCCCGGTCAGGGCGTACGAGCGCTGGAGGAGGCCATCGAGATCGTCCGTCAGCTCTGGGATGTCGAGACGCGCGGCGGAGTGCGGGTCGACGGTGAGTTCTACCGGGTGGTGGGCGCCAAGCGCGGTCCCGCTCCGGCCCACGCCGTGCCGATCTGGCTGGGTGCGTACAAGCCCCGGATGCTCCAGCTCACCGGTCGTCGGGCCGACGGTTGGCTGCCCACGCTGGGCTACCTCCAGCCCGGTGATCTGACCAAGGGAAACGCGATCATCGACGACGCCGCGCAGCAGGCCGGCCGATCCCCGCAGGACGTGCGTCGGCTGCTCAACATCGCCGGAGAGTTCTCGACCGTCGGGCGCGGCCCGCTGAACGGGCCCGCCGAGCAGTGGGCCGAGGAGCTGGCCGAGCTGGCGCTGGAGGAGGGTGTCGGCACCTTCATCCTGGGTAGCGACGACCCCGACGACCTGCGCCGCTTCGCCGGTGAGGTGGCCCCCGCCGTCCGCGAGCTGGTCGCCGCCGAACGTGACCGGGGCGCGGCTTCGGAGCGTACGCCCGAGCCCGAGCCGGAGCCGGTCGCTGCGCCGGCGGTCCGGGCGAGCCGCGCCACCGCGACCGGTGGTGCGTTCGCCGTGGTGCCGACCCCGGACGACGGCGTACGGCGAAGCGAGCAGCAGGTGTGGGACGAGTCGGCACGGCCGACCGGGCCAGCGCCCGACCCGGAGCGCACCTACACCCCGCAGGAGCAGGCCACCGGAGCGCACCTCGTGCAGATCCACGACGGCCTGCGCGCCGAGCTGGCCCAGATTCACGACCTCATCGAGCAGGTGGCGGCCGGCGAGATCGACGCCGGCGCGGCCCGGTCCCACATCAACACGATGACCATGAGGCAGAACCGGTGGACGCTCGGCGTCTACTGCGAGTCGTACTGCCGCATCGTCACCACGCACCACACGATCGAGGACCAGTCGCTCTTTCCCCGGTTAAGGGCGCGGGACCCCCGACTCGGCCCTGTGGTCGACCGGCTGGAGCAGGAGCATCACGTCATCCACGACGTGCTGGAGGGTGTCGATCGGGCACTGGTCGCGTACGTCGGGTCTCCGGACGGCATCGCCGAGCTGCGCGCTGCGGTGGACCTGCTGACCGACGCCCTGCTGTCGCACCTCAGCTACGAGGAGCGGGAACTGGTGGAGCCGTTGGCGCGGCTGGGCATCGCCTGATCAACGCGCCGCGGCGGTGGCTCGGGGTTGCTCCGATCTAATCTGAGAGACTACTCTCGAAACATGTCTCTCAAGAATCCGTACGGGGATTTCGAGATCACCGAGCCGCAGGCGCTGCGGGCGCTGGCCCATCCGGTGCGCCTGGCGATCCTCGAACACCTTCAGCGGCACGGCCCGGCCACTGCCACCGGGCTCTCACCGCACGTCGGCGCCACGCCGTCGGTGGTCAGCTGGCACCTGCGGCACCTCGCGACGTTCGGCCTGGTCCATGACTGGGATGGCGCCACCAGCAAGCGGGAACGCTGGTGGCAGGCCGTCGCCCGAGGCTTTCGTTTCACCGCCCCCGAGGGCACCGAGGGGCAGACCGCCGTCCAGCAGCTCCGCGCGGAGATGTTCGCCCGCAACTCCGACGCACCCCAGCAGTGGCTGCTGCACGAAGAGCCCCGACTGGACCCCGAGTGGCGCACGCTGGCCGGCATGGCCGACACCCGGTTCGTGGCCACCGCCGACGAGCTGCGGCAACTGGAGGAGTCCATTGAGGAGCTGATCGCCCCGTACGTGCGGCGCAAGGAGAAGTCGGCTCCGGCCGACGCGCGGATCGTCCGGATGCTGCGCTACCTGCTGCCCGAGCCGGGGGACGAAGCCCCGGCCGAGCCCGGCGACGACGACGCGGCCGCGTCATGACCGCCACCGACGCCCCCGCCGACACCGGGCCCCCGCCGGCCCTGCACCGTGACCGGCGGTTCCGCACCTTCTGGATCAGCGAGACGATCTCCCATTTCGGCGATCGGATCAGCGAACTGGCCCTACCGCTGATCGCCGTCACACTGCTCACCGCCACACCCGTGCAGGTCAGCGTCCTCACCGCGCTGATCTGGCTGCCCAACCTGCTGGGCCTGTTCCTGGGCGCCTGGGTGGACCAGCGCACCCACAAGCGGCGACTGCTGATCATCGCCGATGTGATCCGCGCCGCGGTGCTGCTCAGCCTCCCGGTGGCCTATCTGTTCGACGCGATCACCCTCACCCAGCTCTACCTGGTGGCACTGCTCACCGGCTTCGGAGCGGTGCTCTTCGCCATGGCGCGTCAGGCGTTCTTCGTCGGCCTGGTGCCGCGCTCGGCGTACGTGGACGCGAACAGCAAGATGAGCATGAGCCGGTCGCTCTCCTTCATCGCCGGCCCGGCCGTCGGCGGTGGCCTCGTTCAGGCGCTCAGCGCGCCGGTCGCGATAGTCGTCGACGCGGTCTCCTTTCTCGGCTCCGCGCTGTTGCTCAGTCGCATCCCGGTCACCGAGCCCCCGCCACCGCCGCGTCGGACGTCCACCCTCGGCCTGGTCCGCGAAGGGCTCGTGCTGGTCCTGCGGCATCCGGTGCTGCGGGCCGCCCTCGGCTGCACCAGCACTGTCAACTTCTTCACCTTCATCGCCGGCGCGCTGCTGGTGCTCTACGCCAGCCGCGAACTCGACCTGTCGGCCGGCGCGATCGGCATCGCCCTCGGCTTCGGAGCGATCGGCGGATTCATCGGCGCGGCGCTCGCGCCGAGGGTCTCGCGCGCCATCGGTCTGGGCCGTACCGCCATGATCGGCGCGGTGCTCTTCCCCGCGCCGCTGGCGCTGACCGCCCTGGTGTCCGGGCCCACCTGGACGAAGGTGGCCATGCTGGCGGCCATCGAGCTGGTCTCCAGCGTCGGGGTGATGCTGATGGACGTGAACCTCAACGCCCTCCTCATCGCCGTGACACCCGCCGACGCGCTAGGACGCCGGGCCGGTGCCTACAGTGCCGTCAACTACGGCATCCGACCGCTCGGCGCGCTGGTCGGCGGTGCGCTGGGCACCACCATCGGGCTGCGGCCCACCCTGGCCATCGCCGGCCTGGGTGGCGTGCTCGCCGTGCTGTGGCTGCTCGCGTCACCGGTGCGCCACATCCAGACCCTCGACACGGCCTGAGGGCTCCGGGCGTGCGGCTGGCCTGGCTCTGCGGCCTCTGCCAGCGAAGCTCAGCCGGCCTCCGCCAACAGAATCCGAGCCAGCTCGGCGGGCTGGGAGAACATCGGCCAGTGGCCAGTGGCCATGGTGATCAGTCGCCAGTGGTCGCTGGTCAGCAGGTTCGCCACCGTGTCGTTCGGCTCGGGCCCGTCGAGCAGGCACTTGACGTACGTCGCCGGCAGCTCACCCAACGGCCGGGCCAGCACGGCCGGCTCGGTCAGCGTGGCCCCCGGATGCGGCGTGGAGCCCTCGATCAGCCGGGCGATCTGCTCGTCGGTGAGACCCTGACCGTCGAAATCGGCCGGGCCGAGCGGAGCCCAGTAGCCGTTGTTGTCGGCGATCTGCGCCTCGAAGGCCGCCTGGCCCTGCCACCAGCCGGAGGCGAACGACCCACCGTCGACCGGCACCTCAGAATCCACGAAGACCACCCGGCTCAACCGGTCGCCGATCCGCTCGGCGGCCTGACCCACCGGAATGCCCGAGTAGCTGTGCCCGACCAGCACCACGTCGTGCAGGTCGCCGCGCTCAATCTCGTCGACGATGTCCTGAACGTGGGTCTGCTGCCCGGCGGGCACATTCCGCCGGTCGGCGAGGCCGGAGAGGGTCAGCGGGTGGGTGCCGTGGCCGGCCGCCCGAAGTGGTGCCACCACCTCGTCCCATGCCGAGGATCCCAGCCACGCACCAGCCACCAACACGAAATCAGCCATCGGCGGACCCTAGCGGCACCCTCCGACAGCCCCGACACGTCGCTACCAGGCGCGGGCCTGGACCGGTGATCGCGAACGGTCAGCCGGTGGCGTCGAGGTGGGCAGCGATCTGCCTCGGCAGCGGATAGCTTCGTTCGGCCGGCAGGTGGTCCGTGGCCGCCCGCACGTCATCGGCCCGCACCAGTTCCCGTACGCGGTGGACAGCGGGGGTGATGTCCGTGACGCTGACCGTCCAGTCGTCGACGTACCGGGAGACGGCTTCGCCGGACAACCCGACCTGCAACGACCGGTAGGGCAACGCGCTCAGGTGCAGTGTCCGTTCCGGATCCCACTGCACCCGTACCGGGCTGGCCTTGAGTTGCCGCGACCACGTCGCCCGGTCAGCGTGCACGCCCTGGTCGTAGTGACTCAGACAGGCTCGCGCCAGCGCCCACTCGAAGCCCTCCCGCGTGATGTCGATGGACAGCACGCGCTCCTGCCCGGGCTTGGTGGCCCAACCGCAGCGGTACATCATCCACAGGAACGACGGCTTGATCCAGGTCATCCGGTCGCGCTTGAAGGGGGCCACGAAGCGACCGGCGGCCACGGCCGGCAGCGCGATCTCCGGTGGGTACGCCTGGTACACGGTGATCGTGTCGGCCGAGAAACGAGCACGGATCTGACGGGCGGGAACGGACACCCTGCGATCTTCACCCATCGGACCGCGCCTCTCCACCGGGTTTTCGTACCGGGGCCCGGGGAGACCCGGTGCGGACCGGCGGCTGCCGGACTGGGCACTCAGGCGTGGTCCCGGGCGGGCGGCCCGATCTCAACGGGCATCCGATAGATCTGGACCGGGTAGTCGACGGCCGAGACCCCGCCGTTGAGCCCGGCGGTCAGGTGCAGTTGGGCCGCCGGCATCCAGAGCCGGGCATCGGCGTCGAGCCACATCGCGTCCACCCAGGCCAGTCGGGGGTCGGCGACGAGCGTCCGTACGCTGCGGTCGGGTGCGAGGACGAGGATGCGCCGCCGTTCCAGGTCGCTGAGGTAGATGGTGCCGGTGGCGTCGATGGCAGTGCCGCCGGTGCTGGGTGTGTCACACCAGCGTTCGACCCTCCGGGCCAGCTCGACGGCGGACACCGACGGGTCGTCCAACCAGCGGGTGGCGATCCGGGACATCCCGCCGGGGGCCGGCTGGTAGTAGAGCCAGCGACCGTCCGGCGACACCTCCAACTGGTCCACGTGCAGGCGTACCTCGGCGCCGTCCGGGTCACGCAGCACGCGACCGTCGGCGACCACCGGGCCGCCCGCCGTGCTCTGTTGCCCGTCCAACACCCGCCTCGACCGACCCGAGTCGAGGTCGAGCACGATGAGGCCGGCCGCCCCGGCGTCGCTGAGATAGGCCAGCCGGCCGTTGAATCGGACGTCGTCGACGTAGCTGCCCGGGTGCACCGCCTCGTCGAGGTGGTAGACCCGATCCACGTGGTCGTCGTCCGGTTCGACAGCGATCAGCCGAGCGCCGCCCGGCACCTGCGCGCCGCCGATCCGCGGCGAACCCGAGTCGACGATCCACAACCTGCCATCCGGGCCGACGCGTAATCCGTTGACGTGCACGAACGCCCCGCTCGGCGGCTGGTCGGCACGATTCCACGCGGCGTCGGGGTAGGAGACACGACGGCCGTCCGGCAACGCCTCCACCACCTGTACGCCGGGCCGATCCGCCGACGGGTAGCTCAGGAACACCCGCTCGCCCACTGTGGACACGCCCGTGCACACCCGGTCCTCCTGGAACACCGGCGTCAACCGGTGATCCTCCTCGGTGGGCAGCGACGACATCGAACTGCTCCTCACCCGCCCGGCGGCGCCTCGGCTTCCAGCCGCTGACGACGGCTACGGCCGTCCGGCGCGGTATCCCCGGAGCGTGCCGGCCGAAACCGCCGGTCGCGGGACACCGGCGCTCAACCGGCGGCAGGGCGCCGTCGGCGCTCAGCCGATCGGCGGTGCCGGGGGGCCGACCCGGGCGGCGAGTCGCTTGGGGGCCATGACGCAGTAGCTCTCGGTGAGCAACTCACCCACCTCCTCCCAGTCGGTGTCCTCGTCCAGGACCATGCCCATCACGTTCGGACTCCAATCCGGTTTGTAGAAGGGGTGCCCCGTGGCGAGGAGCCCGGCGATCTCGTCGAGTGGCGACCGGAAGGTCAGCAGGCAGGCGGGCTGGTCGAGTGCGGCGGCACGCGCGTGCACCGGCTGGCGATCGGGGTCGACGGTGAGCACGTGGGCGATGGTCCGCTTGCGGATCCGCCAGCGGGTGCCGACCCAGGCGGGCTCCTCGTAGGTCTCCGGCAGCCCGAGACAGATCGGCCGCAGCCGGTCGAGGATCTCGGGCGGGACGTCTCCGGGTGCGGTCACGGACAACGACGCTAACCGGTCGGTGTGACAAGTTCCGCTCGTCGAACCCCGCCCGGGCCGGTGGTGCGCGCCCCGTCGATCCGCCAGGATGGGCGGGGCGACACTGGGCCGTCGCCCCGGCCCGACCGCCCCCGTGCCCGCTGAGGAGTGCCGTGCCGTCCACCCTGCTCTCCCGCCGTGACCTCGACTTCCTGCTGCACGAGTGGCTGCGGGTGTCCGAGCTCGTCGAGCGCCCCCGCTACGCCGAGCACTCCCGGGAGACCTTCGACGACGCCCTGGATCTCGCCGAGCGGGTGGCCACCGAGCAGTTCGCCCCGCACAACCGCGCCGCCGACCTGGCCGAGCCCACCTTCGACGGGCAGCGGGTGCGGCTGATCCCGCAGGTCGGTGCGGCGTTGGACAGCTTCGCCGAGACGGGCCTGCTCACTGCCGGGCTGGACGCCACTGTCGGTGGCCTGCAACTGCCCCACGCCGTAGCGGCCGCGTGCTTCACCTGGTTCCAGGCCGCCAATGTGGCCACCTCGGCGTACCCGTTCCTCACCCTGGGCAACGCCAACCTGCTGCTGGCGCACGGCAGCCCCGAGCAGGTGGACACCTACGTCCGACCCATGCTGGACGGTCGGTTCTTCGGCACCATGTGCCTGTCCGAGCCGCACGCCGGCAGTTCGCTGGCCGACATCACCACCCGCGCCGAACCGCAGGCGGACGGCACGTACCGGCTGTTCGGCACCAAGATGTGGATCTCCGGTGGCGACCACGAGTTGGCCGAGAACATCGTCCACCTGGTGCTGGCGCGCATCCCGGGCGCGCCGCCCGGCGTCAAGGGCATCTCGCTGTTCATCGTGCCGAAGGTGCTGGTCGGCCCGGACGGGTCGCTCGGTGAGCGCAACGACGTGGCGTTGGCCGGCCTCAACCACAAGATGGGGTTCCGGGGCACCACTAACACCCTGCTCAGCTTCGGCGACGGCGCGCACACCCCGGCCGGCCGCGCCGGAGCTGTCGGTCACCTGGTCGGCGCGCCGCATCAGGGCCTGGCGCAGATGTTCCACATGATGAACGAGGCCCGGATCGGGGTCGGTGCGGGCGCCACCGCGCTGGGTTACACCGGCTATCTCAAGAGCCTGGCGTACGCGAAGGAAAGGCCGCAGGGCCGGCCGGTCGGCGCGAAGGACCCGGCCGCCGCGCAGGTGCCGATCATCGACCACCCTGACGTACGACGGATGCTGCTGGCCCAGAAGAGCTACGTGGAGGGGGCACTGGCGCTGGTGCTCTACTGCGCGCGGCTGCTCGACGAGCAGAAGACCGCACCGGCCGAGGCCGACCGCGAGCGCGCGCACCTGCTGCTGGACGTGCTCACCCCGATCACGAAGAGTTGGCCGTCGCAGTGGTGCCTCGCCGCCAACGACCTGGCGATCCAGGTGCTCGGGGGTGCCGGCTACACCCGTGACCACGACGTGGAGCAGCACTACCGGGACAACCGGCTCAACCCGATCCACGAGGGCACCCACGGCATCCAGGCACTGGATCTGCTGGGGCGCAAGATGATCATGCAGGGCGGCGCAGGTCTCACATTGCTGACCACGATGATCGGTGACACTGTCGAACGGGCCCGCAAGGTCGGGGGAGAGGCGTCCGAGCTGGCGGATCGGCTGGCCGCCACGGTGGGCCGGGTCACCGCTGTCACCCGTCGACTCTGGGCCGACGGTGACCCGGTGCTGGCGTTGGCCAACGCCAGCGCCTACCTGGAGGCCGTCGGGCACGTGGTGATCGCGTGGATGTGGCTGGAGCAGGTCCTGGCGCTGCCGGCGGAGGGCGCCGGCGACGCGTTCCACGCCGGCAAGCGGCAGGCCGCCCGCTACTTCTTCGCCGTCGAGTTGCCCCGGACCGGCCCGCAGTTCGACCTGCTGGAGAGCCGGGACCGGACCGCGCTCGACATGCGCCCGGACTGGTTCTGACCGGCCCCGCCGCCGGTCACCGTCGGCGGGACTGGTGGCTCACGGCCTGCCGCCCCTTGACGACGCCCCAGACGATCACGATCACCAGCGCGATCACACCGATGATGATCAGCCAGCGGACCGCCTCGAGAATCAACCCGAGCAGGATCAGCACGCCGGCGACCACGCCGACAACCCAGAGCAGTGCACGCATGTCGACCTCCCGTAACCGGCCGCGCCTGGTGCGGCCGGCCCCGGCTTCTCGTTCCCCGTCCGGCCGACACCATGCGCGCGCGGCATACCGAAGTCGATCAGGGGCCGGTACGCGCCACGTAGACGGTGTTTGCCGACTCCCCGCCGGTCAGCGGGTTGGCGAACGGCACGACATGCGCGCGTACGCTCGCGAACACCTCGGTGAGAGCGGCGGTGAACTCGGCGTCCGGCGGGTCGTCCGACCAGAGCGCGAAGACGCCCTCGGGGCGTAGCAGGGCGGCCAGGCGACGCAACCCGGCCGGCGGGTAGAACGCCGCGTGGCTCGGGTGCAGGACGTTGCGCGGGGAGTGGTCGACGTCGAGCAGCACCGCGTCGAACCGCCGGCCGGGCACCTCGGCGTCGAAGCCGGTGTCACCGGCCACGGCCGCGAAGAAGTCGGCCTGCACGAAGCGGGTCCGGGGGTCCTCGGCAAGCCCCGCCGCGAACGGCAGCAGCCCTCGTTGGTGCCAGTCGATCACGTCCTCGATCGCCTCCACCACGAACAGTGAGCGCACCCGGGGGTCGCCCAGCGCCGCGCAGGCGGTGTAGCCCAGCCCGAGACCGCCCACCACCACGTCGAGCGAGTCACCGGCCACCTCGGCGAGACCGAGCCGGGCCAGCTCGATCTCCGCGACCGGGAAGAGGCTGGACATCAGGTACTCGTCGTCGAGTTTGACCTCGTACACCTCGACCTGGAGTGCCGGGTCCCGGCGTCGGCGCAGACTGATCGCGCCGATCGGGGTCTCCCGCCAGGCCAGCTCTTCGAAACGCGCGCCCACGGGTGCCCTCTCGCCGCCGGATTCGTCCACGGATGGTAGCGGTTGCCCCGCGACGGGCGACCACGCAGGGTCCACGGGAGATCGACGCAGCGCATATCCTGTGCCCGGCCGATCCACCGGAGGGGACTTATGCCGTCGCGGCAGGACCAGCTGCACTCCTACCAGTTCAGCGTCCAGCGGGCAGTCGCCGCCCTGGTCATGCGGGAGACCGACCCCGCACAGTCGCCGTTTCGGCGGCTGGCCGGCGCCGGCCTGGCCAGCGTCCTGGTCGCGGCGATCGGGCTCGGTGGCTTCGCCCTCTACGGCCTGTTCGCCGGCGGCGGCAAGGGGTGGCGCGACCCGGGCGCGGTGATAGTGGAGAAGGAGTCCGGCGCCCGGTTCGTCTACCGCGAGCAGAAGCTGCACCCGGTGCTCAACTACGCCTCGGCGCTGCTCATCGTCGGTGCGGACCGTTCGAAGACCGTCCTGGTGTCCCGACGCACTATCGACGGGGTGCCGCGCGGGCTGCCGTTGGGCATCGCCGACGCGCCCGACTCGCTGCCCGCCCCGGGCCGGCTGGCGGCCACGGCGTGGACGGTCTGCTCGACGGTCCCGGCCGGCACGGGCGTCGAGGCGCCCCGCTCCGCGTTGCTGATCGGCACCGACTCCGACGGGGGTAGGCCGTTGGGCGACGACGCGCTGCTGCTGCGTCACCCCGACGGTGGGCTGCACCTGGTCTGGCACCAGCGCCGCTACCTCGTCCGTGATCCGAGCCGGGTGCTGGCGGCGCTCGCCACCACCCGCGCCCAGGCGGTTCGGGTGGCGCCGGCACTGCTCAACTCGCTGCCCGCCGGCACCGACCTCGCCCCACTCGACCTGCCCGCACTGGGCCGGCCCGCCACCCGGGTGCCGGGTGCCGCGATCGGCACCGTCTACCTGGTGAGCAACTCCGGTGGCGGCCGGCAGTACGCGGTGGCGCTCGACGCCGGCCTGGCCGGCATCACCGAGTTGCAGGCGGGGTTGTTGCTGGCCCGCACCGGGCAGGTCGAGCCGGTGCCGATGACGTTGGGTCGGTTCGCCGCGCTGCCCACTGTGCCTGATCTGGCCCCGACCGGCCCGAACGCCCCGCCACCGACCCCGCCCCGGCTCGCGGCCGGCGACGGCGGGGCGCTCTGCACCCGCATCGGCGACGACGGCGGGGTTGGTGAGGTGCGCTGGGGCGTACCGCTGCGGGACCTGACGGCCGTGCCCCGCACCGCGCCCACCGGCGGCGCGGTGCTGGCCGACCACGTGGTGGTGGAGCCGGGCCGTGGCGCGGTGGTCGAGGCCGCCGCGGCGCCCGGCGCGACCGGCGGCGCGGTCTCCGTGGTCACCGACCTGGGCCGACGGTACGTGCTGGCCGATCGGGAGGTGCTCCCGATGCTCGGCTACCGCGACGTGCGGCCGGTGCGGCTACCGGCCGGGCTGGTCAGCCTGGTGCCCGCCGGCGCCACCCTCGACCCAGCCGCCGCCCGCGCCGTAGCGGCCCCAGACTGAACCCCCAAAGCCCGCCGCCGGCGCGGCATGCCGGCGGTGATCAAGAGGTTTGCGTCAGAACCTGGCGTGATCCTGACGGAAACCTCTTGATCACCGGGAAGTAAGGCGTGGCGGGCGGTGTCAGTCGGCCGGGCGGCGCAGGACGGTTACCGCGAACGGGGCGTCGTCGCGCCACGGGCGCAGGTCCCAGGTGGCGAAGCGCTGCTCCACGCGTAGCCCGGCGGCCACCGCGTCGGCGTCGAACGCGGTCAGTGGGTAGCCGCGCTCGGTGCCGAAGCCCACTGTCAGCACGCCATCGGGTCGCAGGTGCGCCGCCACCCGGCGCAGCACGTCCGGTTCGGTGCCGACGGCGACGAAGGCGAGCACGTTGCCGGCCAGCACCGCCGCGTCGAACGGCTCGGCCTCACCCAGCGCCGGTAGATCCAGCTCGGCGAGGTCGGCGACCAGCCACGTCGGGCCGGGATAGTCGGCACGGGCGGCATCCACCAGCGCGGGGTCGGCATCCACCCCGACCACGGTGTGCCCCCGCTCGGCCAGCGCGGCACCGACGCGGCCGGTGCCGCTGCCGGCGTCGAGAATGCGAGAGCCCGGCGCGACGAGGGCGTCCACCAGTCGGGCCTCGCCGGCCAGGTCCGCGCCCTCGGCCGCGAGCTTGCGGAACCGGTCGATATACCACTGTGAGTGCTCGGGGCCGGTGTCGGTCGCCCAGCGGGTCGGGTTGGCCATGAGGCCACCGTATCCGGGCCGGCGGGGGCCGGGCGGGCGACCCGGACGAGACGATCATCCCTTCTCCGCGCCGCTGGTCAGCCCCTCGGTGAGCAGCCGTTCGCTGGCGAAGAAGAGGATCACGATGGGCAGGGTGAGCACCACCGACCCGGCCATCAGCACGGTCTTGGGGACCTCCACCCCGTCGGCGAGCAGGGACAACCCCAGCGAGACCGTCCACCGGTTGGGTTTGTCGACCAGGAACAGCAGGGCGAAGAGGAACTCGTTCCAGGCGATCATGAAGTCGTAGAGCGCGACCGCCATGATCGAGGGCATCGCCAGGGGCAGGCTGACGCGGCGGATGATGCCGAGCCGGCCGGCGCCGTCGATGGCGGCCGACTCCTCCAGACTGACCGGAATGGTCTCGAAGTAGTTCTTCAGCATGTAGACCGACACCGGCAACGTCTGCGAGATGTAGACCAGCACCAGACCGAACAGTGAGCCGCGCAGCCCGGCCCGGGTGAAGACCACGAACAGCGGGATCGCGATGACGATCGACGGGAACAGGTAGACAGCCAGGAACAGGAAGTCCACCTGCCGCCGGCCGAAGAACCGCAGCCGGGCCACCGCGTACGCGCCGGGGATCGCGACCAGGAGGGTGAGCACTGTCGCCGCGACGGCGACCAGCCCGCTGTTGCGGATGAAGGTGAGGAAACCCTGGCCGCCGTCGTCGGTGGACTTGAGCACCTCGGCGTACGTGGCCACTGTCAGCTCACCGAAGCCGACCACCAGCGCCCCGGGGTCGAGCAGCAGCCGCTCGATGGGACGCACCGAGAGCACGAGCATGTAGTAGAAGGGGAACACCGTGATCACCAGGAACACGGCGATCACCAGGCGGCGCAGCCAACGCAGGCTCACCGTCTCCACCACGTCCCGGTCCATCAACCCACCCTCCGTCCGAAGAAGCGCAGATAGATCAGCACGAACACGATGAGCACCACGGCCAGCACGACCGCCTGGGCGGCCGCGGCCCCGATGTCGGTGCGGGCGGTGAGGAACTCGTACACCCGCACGCTGACCACCTCGGTGCCGGCCGCACCGCCGGTGAGCAGGTAGACGTCGTCGAACTTGTTGAACGTCATGATGAAGCGCAGCACGCCCAGCAGGGCGATCACCGGCAGCAGTTGCGGCAGCAGGATGTGCCGGAACCGCTGGGTGGGGGTGGCGCCGTCGACCCGTGCGGCCTCCTCCAACTCGCCGGGCACCGCCTGGAGCCGGGCCAGCAGGAACAGGAACGCGAACGGGAAGTACCGCCACGCCTCGAAGACGATCACCGTGGCCAGCGCTGTCGACTCCTGGGTGAGGAACGGCACCGGGGCGTCCCAGCCGAGCAGGCGTTGACCCCAGGCGTTGACGATGCCGAGCTGCGGGTCGAGCATCACCTGCCAGACGAACGTCACGGCGACCACCGGTGCCACGTACGGCAGCAGCATGGACGCCCGGACCAGGGTGCGACCCCGGAACGGCCGGCGGACGACCAGTGCGGCCACCAGACCGAGCACTATCGATCCGACGGTGCCGCCGATGCTGTAGATCAGCGTGACCCACAGCGTCTCGGCGAAGCCGGGGGTGTTCAGCACCCGGTCGATGTTGTCCATCGTGAACTCGCCGAACAGGCCGGTCTTGCGCAGCGTGGCCAGCCGGACCCGCTGGAAGGCGAGCACCACCGTCCAGACGATCGGGATGCCGATGACCGCGATGGTGACGAGCAGGGTCGGTGCGACCAGCGCGAGCCCGGCCCGGGATTCGCGGCGGCGCAGGGTCAACGGTCGGCGCCGGGGTGGCACCGACCGCTCCCTGGTGGGGGAGCGGCCGGGGCCGGGCGCGGTGGTGGTCAATTGACGCCCGCCTTGATGGCGTCCACGTCCTTCGTGGCGCGGTTGGCGGTGGCCGCCGCGTCGGACTTGCCGGAGACGAGGTCGCCCAGCACCTTGGGCACCGGCAACTCGCCGAGCATGGCGCCGACGAGCTTGCCCTGCCCCTGGGTGAGCCCCCAGCGCCCAAAGGTGTCCGGGCTGCGGCGCAGCGTGGCCAGCACCTCTTCGCCGTACACGTCGGTGAGGGGCTTCTTCGCGTCCACGCCCGCCTGGCTGGTGTTCCAGGCGGTCAGGTACGCCTCCGGCTCGGCGGGGGTGCCCTTGCGCACCGGGAAGCGGCCCTCGGGGGACATGCCGAACCAGCGCGGGTAGCCGTCACCGAGCATGTACTCCACGAAGGACTTCGCCGGGTCGGTGACCGCACCGTCGAGAACCGCCCATGAGCTGATCTCGCCGTACTGGGCCGGCTCGGTGCCGTTCGGGCCCTTGATCGCGGTGACGAACCCGCTGTTCTTGGCGAGGAACGCCGGGTCCGCCTGGCACTGGGGGCAGGTCGGCTTGGCGTCGTTGCGCAGCCCGGCCAGCTCGTCGAGGATGAACGGCGACCAGATCACCATTGCCGCCTTGCCCGCGAAGTAGGTGGCCCGGGTGGTGTCCACGTCCTGCGCGCCCTTCACCGAGCTGGTGCGGATCAGGTCACCGTAGAAGCGGAACGCCTCGACGCACTGGGGCGAATCCAGTGTCACCTTCCCCGAGTCGTCGGTGAGCTGGCAGCCGTTGGCCAACGCCAGGTGCTCGAAGGTCTGCTGGGTGAACACGTCGCTGGGGGCGGTCGCCGCGGTGATGCCGGCGACGCCGCCGGTGTTCAGCCGGGCCGCGGCGGTGGTGATCCGCTCGTACGTGTCGGGGGCGGGCAGGCCGGCCGCGGCGAACAGGTCCTTGCGGTAGACGAGCAGCTGCCCCCAGCCGTCGCTGGGCACGGACAGCTGTTTGCCGTCGTCGGAGGTGAGCTCCAGCGCTCGGGGGGAGAACGTCTGCTTGCCCAGCTTGTCGACGACCTCCGCGTTCGCCGAGGCGTGCAGCAGCTCGTTGCCGGCGAGCGTACGGATGCCGGCTAGGGAGACCGAACCGACCACGTCGGGCAGGTCGCCGGCGGCGGCGTTGGCGGCGATCAGTGAGGGGAACTGGTCCTCGTTGACGGTCACGAGATCGACCTGGATCCCGGTCTTGGCGGTGAAGTCGGCGATGATCGCCTTGGTGGCGGTGACCCGGTCGGCCACGTCCTCCAGGCTCCAGACGGTGATCTTCTTGCTGTTGCTGTCTGGCTCGTCGTCGCCGCAGGCAAGCAGGGTGGTCGTGGTCAGTGCCAGGATCAGGGTGGTGGCGAGTATCCGCCTCGGAGGTGCAGACATCGATGGCACTCCTCTCGAAGGGTACAAGAAGGATCCAACACCTTCGATTGATCAATAGCAAGACATATCGCGATTTTTTGCTATCCTGGAGCCCAGTGCTACCGGGATGTGACACATGGGCAACTGGGTGGTCTCTCTCGCCGGGCCTCGACGCATCAGCCTCGAGCCCTGCCCGCCGGATCCGCTCGGCCCCGGCCAGGTCCGAGTCCGCACCTGCTACTCGGGCATCTCCGCCGGCACCGAGCTGACCCTCTACCGGGGCAGCAATCCCCGGCTCAGCAAGGACTGGGACGACGCCGCCCGGATGTTCGTCCCTCGGCAGACGCCGGTGCCCTACCCGCTGATCGGCTTCGGCTACGAAGAGGTCGGCGAGGTCATCGAGGTCGCGCCGGGAGTCACCGACCGGCATCCGGGCCAGCTCGTCTGGGGCATCTGGGGGCACCGGGCCGAGGCCGTGCTCGCCGCTGACGCGGTCCGCGCGCTCCCTGCCGGGCTGGACCCGCTCGCTGCGGTCTTCGCCCGCCCCGGCGCCATCGCGCTGACCGCCGTGCTCGCCGGTGACCTGCACCTCGGCGACTGGGTCGGCGTCTTCGGCCAAGGGGTCATCGGGCTGCTCGCCACCCGGCTCGCGGTGCTCTCCGGGGCCCGGGTGGTGGCCGTCGACCCGGTTCCCGACCGGCTGGAGCACGCCGCCCGATACGGCGCCACATCCACAGTGGATGTCACTGTCGCCTCCGCCGCCGCCGTGCTGCGCCAGGCCACCGACGGCCGGGGGGCCGACGTCTGCCTGGAGTTGTCCGGCGCGTACCCGGCGCTGCACGAGGCGATCCGCTCCACCGCCCACGCCGGGCGGGTCGTGGCCGCCGGCTTCTACCAGGGCCAGGCCGAGGCACTCGGCCTCGGCGAGGAGTTCCACCACAACCGCATCCAGTTGGTGGCCGCCCAGGTCTCCGGACCCACCCCCGCGCCGAGCATGGCCGGCCGGTGGACCGGAGACCGGGTCGCGCAGACCTTCATGGACCTGGTGGCCGACCGCAGCGTCGACCCGCTGCCGCTGGTCAGCCACATCGTCGACGCCAGCGCGGTCGCCGACGCCCTCGCGCTGCTCGACCGCGGCGCCGGTGACGTCCTCCAAGTCGTGCTGAGGTTCTCATGACCACCATCGCGCTGGCCTGTCAGGAACAACTCCTGCCGGGCACCAACCTGATCCAGAAGTACGCCCTCGCGGCAGCCCTCGGCTACCAGGGCATCGAGCTACGCGGCCGCGGCGACCTGGCGTTCGCCCGCCGGCTGCCCGAGCTGCGCCGGGCCCGCGCCGCCGGGGTGGTGATGCCCACCGTCTGCGTCGAGATGGACCACTTCATCGGCGACTTCGACCCGGCCCGGTCCGCCGACGCCGTCCGCAACCTGCGCTCCCAGCTCTCGGTGATCGCCGAGCTGGGTGGCGTCGGGGTGATGACCCCGGCCGCCTGGGGGATGTTCTCCCGACGACTGCCGCCGTTCGAGCCGCCCCGGGCCCCCGACGGCGACCGGCAGGTGCTCCTCGACGCCCTCGGCGAGCTGGGCGAACACGCCCGGGCCGAGGGGGTCACCCTCTTCCTGGAACCCCTCAACCGGTACGAGGACCACATGGTCAACCGTCTCGACGAGGCGGTGGCGCTCTGCGCCGCGCTCGGACTTCCGTCGGTCCGGGTGGTCGCCGACACCTTCCACATGAACATCGAGGAGGACGACGTGCACCGCGCGCTGCGCGCCGCCGCGCCGTACCTCGGGCACGTCCAGGTCAGCGACTCCAACCGGTACCAGCCCGGCGCCGGGCACCTGGACTGGCCGGCGCTGGTGCGAACCCTGCTGGAGCTGGACTACCGGGGCTGGCTGGCGCTGGAGTGCCGGCTCCGTGGCGACCCGGTGCGGGCCCTGCAACAGGCCGCCACTGTGCTGCGACACGCGTTGCCCCGGCGGGCCGCCGCGTGACCCCCGACGCAAGGCTGACCAGCGTCGGCGCGCCGGCCGACGCCGAGCCGATCGACGTCGGCGAGCCCGCCGACGCCGGAGCGACGCGTGCCGACGCCGCCGGCACGGGTGGCCCGGCCGACGCGGCCAGGCTGCGTCGACTCGCTGTCGACACGCTCGACGCGAACTGGGAGCACGACCACACGGTGCCCTCGCGCACGCTCTACCCGCATCAGTGGAGCTGGGACTCCGCGTTCATCGCGATCGGGTTGGCCCAGGTCCGTCCCGACCGCGCCTGGCGGGAGCTGGCCAGCCTGTTCCGGGCGCAGTGGGCCGACGGCCGCGTGCCGCACATCGTGTTCAACAGGGCGCTGCGGGTCGGCGCGTACTTCCCGGGGCCGGAGATGTGGCGGTCGGCCGACGTGCCGGGAGCACCGACGGTGGCCACCTCCGGCCTGGTCCAGCCGCCGGTGCACGCGCTCGCCGCGCTGCTGGCGTACCGGCGGGCGCCCGACCCCACCGCCCTGGCCGCGCTGCGCCGGCTCTATCCCGCGTTGGTCGCTCAACAGCGCTACCTGGCCGACCGGCGGGACGTGGCCGGGGACGGGCTGGTCTGCATCGTGCACCCGTGGGAGTCGGGATTGGACAACAGCCCGGCCTGGGACGAGCCGATGGCCGCGGTGCCGGCCGAGGCGGCAGTCATGCGGGCGTACCGTCGGCACGACACCACGCACGCCGACGCCGCGCACCGCCCCACGGACCTGGACTACGCGCGTTACCTGGCGATCGTCGCCGCCTACCGCGAGCACTGCTACTCCGACCGCGACCTGGCCGCCGCGCACCCGTTCCTGGTGGAGTGCCCACTGTTCAACGCGGCGTTCGGGGCCGCCGAACACGCCCTCGCCGAGATCGCCGCGCTCGTCGGCGACGATCCCGGGCCGCACCAGGCCCGCGCCGCCCGGGTCACCGAAGCCCTCCTGCGCCGGTTGTACGACCCGGAAACCGGCACGTTCCAGCCCCGTGACCTGCGCACCGACCGCCTGCTGAGCGCCCGTACCGTGCTCGGGCTGACGCCCCTGATCCTGCCCGGCCTGCCGACCCGGCAGGCCGACGCGCTGATCGTCGAGGCCCGGTCGGCGCGCTTCGGGCTGGCCCGTCGGATGGACCGGCCGCTGCCTACGTACGACCGCACCGCACCCGACTTCGAGCCGGTGCGTTACTGGCGTGGGCCGAGCTGGCTCAACATCGGCTGGATGGTCCGGCGTGGGTTGCTCGAGCACGGTCACCCGGAGCTGGCCGCCGGGCTGCGCCGCTCGATGATCGGTCTGGTCGCCGGCGCGGGCTGCCACGAGTACTTCCACCCGGACACCGGCGTCGGGCTGGGCTCACCGGCGTTCAGCTGGACCGCAGCGCTGCTGCTCGACCTGCTCGCCGACTGAGCGCGGTGCCGGGTGGTAGCGTCCCCGATCCCGGCGGCGGTAAGGAGCATCGTGCGCGAGATCGACAAGGTGGCCTGGATCCTCGTCGAGGACGGTCGGGTGCTGAGCACCCGGTCGGTGGGCAAGGACGTCTGGTACCTGCCGGGCGGAAAGCGTGAGCCGGGCGAAACCGACCTGGAGACCCTGCGTCGGGAGATCGACGAGGAGTTGAGCGTCGAGGTCGACGTGCCCGGCGCCGTGCACCTGGGCACCTTCACCGCTCAGGCGCACGGCCACACGACCGGCGTCACCGTGCGGATGACCTGCTACCGGGCCGACTATCGGGGAGAGCTGCGGCCGGCCAGCGAGATCGCCGAGATGGCCTGGCTCGGGTACGCGGACCGACACCGCACCTCGCCGGTCGACCAGATCATCTTCGACCACCTGAGGGCCGAGGGTCT
Organism: Micromonospora sp. NPDC048843; assembly: GCF_040649965.1. Taxonomy (NCBI): domain Bacteria; kingdom Bacillati; phylum Actinomycetota; class Actinomycetes; order Micromonosporales; family Micromonosporaceae; genus Micromonospora; species Micromonospora sp. NPDC048843. The sequence goes on along the minus strand of NZ_JBEZGJ010000020.1, from coordinate 90 downwards.
GCTCACCTAGGGCCTGTTTCATAAGAACTGGCCGGCCTGCGGCGGGCCCGAACGACGACCGGCGGCGTTGCGGTTTCGTCCGGATACCGG
>NZ_JBEZGJ010000019.1:0-65313 GCF_040649965.1 Micromonospora sp. NPDC048843 | reverse complement strand
GGTTGGGTCTCGCCGCTGGTGTGGCGAATGTGCACGCCCACCGCTGGCGGCACAACTTCGCCCACGAGTGGAAGCGTGCCGGCGGAAATACCGGCGACCTGATGCTGTTGTTGGGCTGGACCTCGGAGGACATGCCTCGCCACTACGGCGCCAGCGCGGCGGCCGAACGGGCGCAGGAGATCCAGGTGCAACTGGGCATCGGGAAAGGGGTGTAGACGCGGGCAACACGGTCGGCTGGGCCGGGAGTCGGCCCGGCCGACCGTGTTGCTCTTGTCGTCGATCGGCGGACCTGAGTCGAGTGGGGCTGGGTGCGGCCCACTTGCTCCGGTGCAGATTCCGGTACGACTTGTCGTACAGAGCTGCATCGGGGTAGCTGGCCTCCCGCTGATCGCTTGATCGGCATTCGTGACGCCTGGAGGACCGGCGGACGTTCCGATTGGTGACGTTGCTTAACGGATGGTCTGCCAGCGACGCGCGGCTCGGTGTTCGGATGCCGATGATCACAGATCCGGAAGGGGGAGCCGCTCCTCGCTGACTCGTGCGGGGGATGACAACGATTCCTGTGCGGCCATATCGTGCACTCGATGATCCGACCCGCGTTCCTGGATGCTGCCGAGGCCGCCCTGGCCCTGTTGCGCAATCCGATACTGGCCGAGCAATGGTCCTCGCCCAGCGCCCTGCCGGACTTCTCCACCGGCGGCCTCGCCCGCCATCTGGCCAACCAGGTCACTCAGACCGTGACGCTCCTCGCCGCGCCACCAGGAAAATCGGCGATCTCGGTGCTGGAGCACTTCACCGGCAACGCCTGGGTGACTTCAGGCATGGACAGTGCCGACAACATCGACATCCGGCGCCGCAGCGAGCAGACAGCTACAGCGACGAGCCCCAGGGAACTGGCGGACGCGGTCGATACGGCATTGACCGACCTGGGTGCCACGGTGACAGCGCAACCGCCCGACCGCATCGTGGACCTCGGCGACTGGGGCCTAGAAGTCGACAACTTCCTGCTGACCCGGGTCATGGAGCTGGTCGTGCACACCGACGACCTAGCAGTCAGCCTCGGCTTGCCGACCCCACCGATGCCGCAGACAGCGACTGAAGCGACAATCCACCTGCTGAGCAGCCTCGCGGCCTGGCGACACGGCTCCCTGAACGTGATACGCGCGCTAGCTCGGCAAGAACGAGCTCCCACCTCCATCTCCGCCCTCTAGCTGGTGGAGCGCTCGCTCTGCACGGTCCTTATCTGCCGCTGTCGCGCGTTGGTAGCGCCTGGAGCCGTGCGCTGTCATGCCGATGACAGTGCATTCGCAGATTCGCCGGATGGGCCCAAGTGACAATCTCTCGGCAGGACGTCACCGGATGTGGCCGGGACGCCCGCCCGACAGCGTTGGCTTCGGCGAAACCGCAGCTGACGCGCTGGGTATCGCACCGCGGTGGGCCGGTGGACTGTCTTGTTAATGGGTCGCCGGTGACGACGCCTACGGCGACGACCGACAACTGGCAGGACGGCCTGCCCTTCGCCCAGTGGCGTGCGCTTGCCGCTCTCGTTGTCGTCGACTAGGGATCGATCATGTCTCAGGGAACGCCGGCGGGCGGCTGGGGCTCAGCTGCCCGGCCGCTCGACGAGCCCGACATGCTCGAAGGCGTCCCACAGTTGTGGATCCTGAATGGTGTGGCCGCGTTCTAGACTCTTGATCGGACGGTGGCGATGTGCGGCAAGTTGTCGATGTGGAGGGTCTCCCAGCCGCGGCACTTCGCGCATCGCTGGCGGATAAGGAACGGGCGAGGCAGATGCAGACGGCCGTCGTCGGTCGCCAGGTAGAGGCTTCCGGCTTCCAGGTCACTAGACCTGTAGGTCCGCTCCCGCACCGGGACCAGCACGTTGTCTCCGGTCAGTTCCTCGAACTCCACCCGTGCGACCTTGCGGAGAGAGTCCCAGTGAATGCGATTGACATGGACGAGGGGAAGATCGGCGAGGAACGACGCCCGTTGCAGGAGGGTGGTCAGGTCGGCGTGGGCGTCGGCGATGGCGGCGGGCAGATCCTCGACCTCGACCCCGCGCAGAGCAGGACCTCGGCCGTTTCCAGGATGGCGTAGTACGCCGACCCGTCGGCGCCGTTTGAGAGCAGGACCTGTGCCCTGCTCCAGCGGTAGGCGACGGGGTGCGGGTAGCGGGTTCGTACCTGGTGGCTGAAGTCGTCCAGGAGGCCGGCGGCGTCGGCGCGCATCCGCAGCAGCCGGCCGGACTGCATGACGCGCCGTCTGGCGTCGGCAGCGTTCTCGTCCGTCCGTTGCTCCAGCGTGCGGTTTGCGCAGCGGGGTGCCCGTGTCAGCCGTCGAAACCGCCACCGCCCTGGCCACCCATCGCACTTCGCTGCCAAGCCGGACGAGCTGAATAAACCCAACGGCGTGCGGATGGACCGGCAAACCGCCTCGCACCCGCGTAAGCACCTGGCCCAGCCCACAGGAATCCGGGTGCTGAGGATGCGTACACATGCTGCGCTACACCTTCGCGGCTATGGCAGACGAGATCGGCTCCACCGGGACGGCAATAACCTGTCCCAACACGGGTTGACTGTCGCTGCTCTCGGTTACCGCACGTAGTCGGCGATGGTGCTACGAGCGGCGTTCGAAGCCGCCCCGCCCGTTGTCTGCGGCATGACCGGATGTTCAATGCCGACATTGGACTGCATCCTCATTCAGTCCGGGGCAGCGTGGGCGATAGCGCGGCTGGGTTCCCGGTGAGTTGGGAGCCTGGCGATGTTGAGCATGAAGCCCGTCCAAACCGCCCCTTAAGACGATCCGCTACCGGACACGGTGTGCGGTTCACGACGCAGCTCGGAGGGTATCGAGCCGGCGCAGGTCGTCGTCGGACAGGCTTAGGTCGGCCGCGGCGACGTTGGAACGCAGGTGGCGGACGCTGGTGGTCCCCGGGATCGGGATGACCGGCACACCGTGTGCCTGCTGCCGGTGGTGCACCCAGGCCAGTGCGACTTGCCCGCTCGTAGTGTCGTGTCTACTGGCGATTTCGCCCAGTGCGGCGCGTAGGCCGCTCGCTACTTGCTCGTCGGCTGTGCTCGGAGGCTGGTGGAGGAGTCCATGACCGTTTGGGGAGTGGGCCACGATGACCACCCCGAGGTCAACCGCGGTAGGCAGCAGCTCCTGCTCGATGTCGCTCTGCACCAGTGACCACTGCTCCTGTAGCGCCGCGATCGGGTGGACGGCGTGTGCGCGGCGTAGGTCGTCCGCCGTCACGTTGGACAGGCCAAGGGCGCGTATCTTCCCCTGGTTGACCAGTTCGGCCATGGCTTCGACGGTCTCCTCGATCGGGACCGTTTCACTGCGATGGTGCAGGTAGTAGAGGTCGATGACGTCGACATCGAGCCGTCGCAGGCTCGCCTCGCTCGCCTGCCGCACGTACGACCGGTCAGCCCGTACGTCGAAGCCACCGGCGAGTTCACCTCGCCATACCAACCCGAATTTGCTGGCCAGCAGCACCTCATCACGGCGCCCTCGGATTGCCCGGCCGACCAGCTCTTCATTCTGGTAGGCATCTGCGGTGTCCACCATCGTGACGCCCGCATCAAGGGCGGCGTGGACGACCGCCACCGGGTCACGGTCGGTGCCGTCGGCGGTTCCATCGCGCAACCTCATCGCGCCGAATCCCTGGTGGCCGAAAGTATCGCGACCCATGGATAAACGCGTTCCCATCTCGGCACTTGGCATGACCCACACCCTAAAACCTCAACCGCAATTGAGGTCCAGTCCGTTAGCGGTGCCCGGTCTGCGCCATCGGGACCAAGGAACCTCATACGGGACGCCACAGCTCAGATGGCCTGTGCGCGGCAGGACCCGTCCGGTGAGCATTCCCGCACAGGGCCGCCATCCGGGACCCCTACGCTCATTGGCGGCCCAGGGGCGCCGACCGTTCGTCTGGCGTGGCGTGGGAGTCGACGTGTCGGCGGCAGCACTAGGGCGCGTTTCAGATGTCAGCGGCGGCGGAGTAGGCGCCAGCGGCCAAGAGCAGATTGGCTGTCTGTGAGTGGTCGCCTCGTAGCGCCCAGTCCAGGGGTGAGTAGCCGGTTCCTCGGTCTTCGCGAAGGTTCGGGTCTGCGTCGTGGGCGAGAAGCTCTTGCACGACGTCGGTATGTCCCCAGGCCGCCGCAGCGCAGAGGGGCGTGCCCTCCCGGCCGTGCCCGCTTTCGGTGTCCGGCGCAGCGCCAGCGGCAAGAAGGAGCCGCACGAGATCGACCGCGCCGTGCACGGAAGCCTGGTAGAGCGGGGTCGTGCCCTCTCGGTCGGCCGCGTTGGGGTCCGCTCCGACGCGCAGGGCGGCGTTGGCGATCGCTGCGTCTTCGCGGAGCACCGCCTCCATCAGGCGCTTGATGAGTTTCTTTCGCTGTCGCTTGTTCACGGTCCTCAGGGTAGGCAAGTTTTGCGGTCCAACGGGTGGCACCTTCAGAGCCATTCGTTGATCGCGGCGACGTGGAGCGTGGCCTGGTAGCGCACAGCGAGTTTGTCGAATCTGGTGGCCATAGCTCGGTGGCGTTTGAGCTGGTTGATGCCGCACTCGACGGCGTGACGCTGGCGGTAGGCGATGGGGTCGATGGTCGGTGGCCGGCCGCCCTTCGCACCTTTCCTGCGCCGGCTGGCGACCTGGTCGATCTTGATCGGGATGGTCGCCGGGATGCCACGTCGGCGTAGTTCCGCCCGGGTTGCCGCGTGAGCTGTATGCCTTGTCCGCCAAGACTCGATCGGGTCGGGTGCGGGGTCGGCCGCCGCCTGCCCGAGGGACCCGGATGCAGGCCAGGACCCGGCTGAACTGCGGGCTGTCGCCGCGCTGCCCGCCGGTCACCAGCATCGCCAGGGGTTTGCGGCCCTGCTCGCAGGCCAGGTGCACCTTCGTGGTCCAGCCGCCGCGCGACCGGCCCAGGGCGTGATCAGCGGGCTCGTCCTCGACTCCGCCGGGTGGTTCCTTCTGCCGCTCGGGTTGGGTGCGGGCGCCTGCGGCGTGCTGATGCGCCCGCGCGATGGTCGAGTCGACGCTGACATCCCAGCCGATCAGACCGGCCGCGTCGGCGCGGGTCTGCAGCCCGGCGACGATCCGCTGCCACACCCCGGCGCGTTGCCAGCGACGGAACAGTCCGTAGACCGTCTGCCAAGGTCCGTAGCACTGCGGCACGTCCCGCCATGGCGAGCCCACCCGCACTCGCCACCGGATCCCATCAATGAACTGCCGTTTACTCCACTTCGGCGGCCGACCGGCCTCTTACCCCTGGGAAGCAGCGGCACAAGCGCCGCCCACTGAGCGTCGGTCAGGTCGTGCCGCCTCGTCACCGGTATGGTGGCCGCGAGGTCATCCCACTGGTGTGAGGTCAGGCGACCCGACGGCCTGCCGGTGTTCGGCCGGGCTGAGACCGCGTACCCGTTTGAAGGCCGCGCTGAGTGCGAATGAGCTGCCGTAGCCGACCTGGCGGGCCACCGCGCCGACGGTGGCGTCCGGTTCGCGTAACAGATCGGCGGCCAGCGTGAGCCGCCAGTTGGTGAGGTACGCCATCGGAGGCTCGCCGACCAGTTCGGTGAACCGGCGGGCCAGCACCGCCCGCGAGATACCGGTGCCGGCCGCGAGGGTGGCCACCGTCCAGGGCTTTGCCGGCTGGTCGTGCAGCAGCCGCAACGCCCTGCCGACCACCGGATCGGCGTGCGCTCGGTACCAGGCGGGCGCCGCCGCCTCCGGCCGGGAGAACCAGGCCCGGAGTGCGGCGATGAGCAGTAGGTCGAGCAGGCGGTCCAGGACCACCTCCTGCCCCGGCTCGTCCTTCGTCATCTCGTCGCTGAGCAACGGGATGAGCGGGCTGTCCAGTGCACCGGCCGGCAGCACCAGGAGATGAGGCAGGACCCGCAGCAGCCGTTGGCTGACCTCGCCCTGCAACTGGTACGTGCCATTGAGCAGCACCGCGGTTCCGTCAGCGCGTTCGCCCCAGGTCCGGATACCCAGGTCCATCATTTCGCACAACTCGTCCCCGGCGGGCGTGGTGGTGCGCTCTCCGGGATGGATCACTGCCTGCGGTGCCGTGGCGGGGTCGTCGGCGATCGCGTACGGCTCCGGGCCACGGATGATCGCGACATCGCCGGGTTGCAGCGGCACCGGAGCACCCCGGTCCGGCACCACCCACGCCGTGCCGCGCAGCATGGTGACCAGGGTGAGGGGCGCGCGATCCTGGATCCGTACCGACCAGGGCGGGTCGAACACCGACCGCATCAGGAACGCACCACGCGCCCTCGGCCCGTTCAGCAGCCCCGCGAGCGCATCCATGCGCTCAGGTTAGCCCTGTGACGTGGGCGGTCGAGACGCCGGGACATGCGATCGAGAGTCTCGCCCATTCCCGGTGCGCTCGCCCTCGACTTGACTGGTTGGCATGACAAAGAACGTTGATGAGCAGCCAATCCTCGTACTGGGCGGCACCGGCAAGACCGGCCGGCGGGTGGTGGACCGGCTCGCCGAACTCGGCCGGCCGGTGCGGGTCGGCTCCCGCGTCGGCGAGCCGCCGTTCGACTGGACCGACCAGCGCACCTGGGCACCCGTACTGGACGGGGTTTCGTCGGTCTACCTGGTGTACTACCCGGACCTGGTCGCGCCGGACGCCCTCGCGACGATCCGCTCGTTCACCGAACAAGCGGTGTCCGGCGGGATCGAACGGATGGTTCTGCTGTCCGGCCGGGGCGAGGAGGAGGCCAAACTCAGCGAGCGGGTGGTCCAGGACTCCGGAGTGGACTGGACGATAGTGCGGGCGAGCTGGTTCAGCCAGAACTTCAGCGAGGACTTCCTGACCGACTCGATCCGCGGCGGCGAGGTCATCCTCCCGGCCGGGAACGTGCCGGAGCCGTTCGTCGACGCCGACGACATCGCTGACATCGTGGTCGCGGCGCTGACCGGCGACGGGCATGCGGGGCGGCTCTACGAGGTGACCGGCCCGCGGCTTCTCACCTTCGCCGAGGCGACGTCGGAGATCGGCAACGCGCTCGGGCGGGAGATCCGCTACCGATCGGTTTCGCCCGAGGAGTACGCCGCCGTGATGGCCGGGTACGACGTGCCGGCGGAGCTCGCGGCGGTGCTGACCGAGCTGTTCGGCAAGGTGTTGGACGGCCGCAACGCACAGCTCGCCGATGGTGTGCAACGGGCGCTGGGCCGCGGGCCGCGCGACTTCACCGACTATGCCCGCGACGCCGCCGCCGCTGGTGCATGGGACACGTCACCCGGTGGAGACTGGGCATGAACGCCACCCTGGCCGCCTGGTCGGCGGCGGCGACCCTGGCGGTGACGGGTGCGATCACCGGTGTGTACTACGCCTTTTCGGTGGCGGTGATGCCCGGTCTGAACGCCGCCGACGCCGGCACCGCGATCCGGGCCATGACGAGCATCAACCAGAGGATCCAGAATCCGCTGTTCTTCGTCACGTTCTTCGGCCCGCTCGTCGCCGCCACGGTGACCGGTGTGTTCCTGTTGATCCTCGGGAAGCGGTCTGCGGGTGTGCTGTTCCTGGTGGCCGCGGGGGTGTACCTGGTGGGCGCGTTCATCCCGACGGTGGTCGTTAACGTGCCGATGAACGAGACGCTCGACGCCGCAGGCGTGCCTACCGATCCTGCGGAGGCGGTCCGGATGTGGGCTTCCTACTCGTCCGCATGGACGTGGTGGAACTCGGTACGCGCCGGTGCCAGCCTGATCAGCCTGTTGCTGGCTGGTCTCGGGGTCTACCTCTCGGGCACGTCCCGATGACGTCGCCGTCCGGTGCGGGCAGGGTGGCCAGTTCCGGGCACCCGGGGGTGTCCCTATGGGTTTCATGAAGGGGGTCACCACTGTGCGTCTAGCTCGGCAAGGCGTCGGCGGAGTTGGCGGGCGTCGTGCCGAGGCGCGGACAATCGCCCGATGTCGCGAACGCTGACAGACGAGGCCGGACGACCTGCACAGGGCTTGTGGGCGTCACGACGACAGTCAGCGCTTGCCCGCTGCGCGGCGGTGGCGTCAGAGCGGTTCGGCGGACTTGTAGCAGGCGGAGTGGACCAGGAGCAGGAGGGCTGTCGGTTCTCTGGTGCCACTCACGGTGAGGGAGTAGTCGTCAGGGGTGGTCGTGGCGGTGATTGTGCCCTCGCTGCCGTTGGGGAAAGTGCGGTCCTCGGTAATGGTCCACCCTTGGGAGCGCCATTGGTCGCGGAGGCGGGCGAGGGTTTCGCACGGCGCGGAGCTGGCGGCGGGATTGGCGAGGGTGCTGCCCGTGGCGGCTGCTACTTGGCCGGCGTATTCGTTCACCCGGCGAGTGATGTCGGCTTCGCTCGCGGTCTGCATGTCGCTCGCCTGGTGACGGCACGCCCCCGATGGTGGGGGAGCGGGGCGCGGTGGAACCCAGCGCTGTCCTGTCGGCCGGCCCCCGTTTACCCCCCGAAAACCCCCGCCTGCCGTTGACAATCAGTGACAAGAAGCGACCAGTGCATGATCGTGTCTGTGCAGCTCAACGCCTGCTCTTGACAATCAATGACAAGCTCGATTTGGTTACGGATGGTAACAAGGGGTTTTGACAAGCAATGACAAGCAATGACAAGCCTTGACGAGGCTCGACGTGAGGTTCTACTGGGTTCAAATATCCTCGTTCCCCACGAGGGTGGCCTGGCGAAAACCCCGCGGTCACGGTAGCCGATACGTGCAGGAGGAGTCTGGAGGCGTGGAACCGGCGGCTGTAGAAGTCGCAGGTTTCGTGCTGGTAGAGCTTTGTGCGGTAGACGTTCGACGACCAGTGAGTCGTTCGGCGGGGGTGACTGTCTCACTGTTCGGCGGAGCGTATGTGGCTGCGGCGGTCACGACAATTGTCGTACGCCCTCTCACTGGAGACGCCGTGCAGCAGACACCCGATTCGTCGGAGCCATCCGCTCAGCACCCGCCCGGAGTCGACGCGTCGCCGTCTGCTGGGCGGCCCTCGGTGCAGCCGGTGGTCCCGGGGGCGGCCCAGCTTCGGGCGGGCGTGAGGGTGGGAATCGTCCTGTCAGTGGTAGTCGTTGGTGGACTCTTCATGTGCTGTGTCGGTGCGAGCGCTCTTGCCGCTGTCGGTTTGATCATCGGCGAGGCGTCACCTTCTCAATCCGCTCCGGCTGTCTCTGCCGCCGGACCGACGCCGTCACCAGCTATCCGAACACCTGAGCCGGCTCGCACCACCGCTCTACCTAGCCAACCGGCCACGCCGTCGGCACAGCCGACTCGCCTACCGACGCCTGGACAGCGCCAACCCGTCTACGACACCTTTGAGCGTCGGGACGTCAGCTCGGGATCCGGCGCTCGCCGTCTGGCCTTGCGGGTCGAGCTACGCGTCTTTCCCGTCGACAGTCGGCAGGTCGTCGACGTGGCGACGCAGATCGTGGAGAGCCATCGCGGGCAGGGGTGGCAGGCGTTGTCAATCGTTGTCACGTACGACCGGCGTGAGGTGGTGCCCAGCTACGCGGTGTTCGAATGGGCGTCCGAGGGGCGCTGGACGGACGCCGCCGATGGCGACCCCGCGTCCTGGCGGGGCTACCGGCTGCATCAGGCCGTCGTTCGCGACAAGCTGTCGCAGCCTGATGAGTGTCAGGTGCCGTCGGAGCAGGCCTATGTGCTCAACGCCGAGTTCAACCAGGCAACCGAGGACAACGTCGACGTCAGCGAGGAAGCAGTGCTGGCGGATATTGCCGAACGGCACGGCATCTCGGTTGCCCGCGCTGAAGAACTGGTCCTGGCTGTCGAGACTGGACAATGTGCTGAGCCCCAACACCCAGGCCGAGTCCACCCGGCCCTTTAGGGCATCGGTCGATCCCGCGGGCGGGCCGAGCACGAAGATCCACCTCGCGGTCGACGGACGCGGCCGACCGTTGTCGGTCCTGCGGCGCGATGACCTGGCCGGTCAACTGGGACGTGACGAACGGCAACCGCCTCGCCAACACGGTCGGCCCGCACCTGGACGCGCTGCCCTGAGACCGGCACCGCCGGCACGGATCCGGCATCGGGATCCGTGCCGGGTGGGCCGATCAGATGAACGCGAGCGAGCTGAAGAACGCCGGGTAGCAGTCGACATAGATGTCGTAGACGCCGGGCGGCACGTGCACGGGGCCCAGGGTGGCCCCGTTGGAGCACCGGGCGCTGACCGCGGTCGTCGGCTGGCCGGTGAGGGTGCAGCCCTGGAACACGATCAGCCACGGGTCGACGTACTGCCCGGCGTACGGGCAGGAGCCCGACATCACCGAGAAACCGCCGCCCTTCGCCGGTGAGGCAGCGGCCGTTGACGTCGTGACGCTCAACGTGCCGGCGGAGCTCGCCGATGCCCGCTCGGCTCCGATGGCGGCGACAGCCGCGTCGCCGGTCGGCGCGGGTGCCGCGACCGCCGCGGACGGTGCGGCCATGAACGCCGCGAGCATCGCCGTCGCGGCCAACAGCAGACTGGATGCGCGGAGAATGCCGGATCGTGCTCCGGCGGAGGGTCGACTACGCCATGTCATAACCAGAACCACCTCTCGCTTGCTGTGCGATCTGCGGATGCCGGGGCGCGTACCTGGTCGCGCCCGACCCGGCCGGGCCGTCGTCCGACGTCCATGGCGAAGCGTTCCAGGGTGCCGGTGGCCGGGTCTTCGTGACATTGCGAGAACCGGGTCGCCGGCGTACCCCGGTTCTTGCGAATGTCCGCAAGGCTGTCCGGTCCGCGTCAACCGGGCGGCGTGGCCGGAACGCATCGATTACCGTTGACCGGCATGGGCGGTCTGTTCAGCCTCTGGCGGCAGCGAGTGGCCGACAACGCCCACCGGGCGGTGGACGCCTACCAGGAGGAGCTGCTGGAATACCGCAACCTCGCGGCCATGCCGCGGGTGCGGTCGGAGATGCTCGATTTCGCGGTCTTCCTCCGTCAGCGCACGGTCGACCTCGCGGCGGACAGCGCGCCGTTCCACGTGCAGGATCTGGACCTGATGGCCGCGATGGGCCGCCAGCGCGGCGAGAAGGGACTCACCCTGACCGCGCAGCGGCAGGTGCTGCTCGTGCACACCCGGCTGACGCTGCGTGAGGTGTACGAGGCGGCCGGCCCGAACGACATCGCCGCGACGATGCACACGCTCGCCTGGCTGGCTCCCGCGGGACTGGCCGCGCAGGGCGCGTACACCCGGGGCTGGATCGAGGGGCAGCGGCGCACGCTGGCGACCGCCGCCCAGGTGCGGCTGCTGACGGTGATGCTGCTGGCCGGCGACGACAGCGCGACCGACCTGGCGCGCGGCCTGCACATGCCGGTCCCCGACCACGTCGTCGCGACGGTGGTCCGGGTGGCCGGCGGGTCGCCCGGGCCGGACCAGGCGGCGCGGGACGAGTTCGCCGGCGCGCTGCTGAAGACGCACTGGATGCCGCTGAGCTGGCCGGAGCCGCACGAGGTGGTCGCGCTGATCCCCAGCTCGCCGGGCGGCCGGCAGCCGGCGGTCGAGCGCGGGCTCGCGCTGGCCCGCGACGTGGCCTCGATGACCGGCCGGCCGTGCGCGGCCGGCACCGCGCCTGGGCGGGTGCGCGCGTTCGGCGACGCCGTGGCGCTGGCCCGGCAGGTCAGCGAGGTCGCACCGGTGCGGGCCGTGCCGCGCCACGCGTACACGGTCACCGACGTCTTCGCCGAGCTGGGCGCCGCCCGACTGGCGGAGGTCGGGCAGTGGCTCCAGGTGGTCGGAGCGCAACTCGACGCCGGCCCCGACCTGGTCGCCACGCTGGACGCCTACTACCAGCACGACATGAACCGGCTCGACACCGCGGCCGCGCTGTGCATCCACCCGCGCACGCTCGACTACCGGCTGACCCGGGTGCGCGACCTGACCGGGCTGGAGGCGGGCTCGACCCGCGGCGTACGCGTGCTGAGCACCGCCGTCGCCCGGATCCTCGCCGGCTAGATGAGCAGCCGGGTGAGCTCCATGTTCTTCATACTGATGTAGCTCAGCTTGTTACCGAGACGCATCGAAACCTGTAGCGAGCCGATCATGCCGGACGGGCCTGTGGGGCTCGAGAATTGGGTTACGCCGGCTGAGCTGCAGTTCGCTCGACATCGACCTGGCCGACACGATGAAGGCCATGAGCACATCGCTGATGTACCTGCTGCTTCGCCAGGTTCTACAGATGTTGTCCCAGCTCGCCTGCGATGGTGGGGCCAAGGACGTGGAAATCCTGGTACTCCGGCATCAGGTGGCGGTGCTGCGCCGACAGGTGCACCGCCCAGATCTTCAACCCGCCGACCGGGTGGTGTTGGCGGTGTTGTCGCGGCTGCTGCCCCGCCCGCGCTGGTCGGCGTTCTTCGTCACCCCAGCGACACTGCTTCGGTGGCATCCGGGGGCTGGTCGCCCGACGATGGACCTACCCGCATGCCCGGCCGGGCCGGCCGCCCGTCGACAACCGGGTCCGTGGGCTGGTGCTGCGCTTGGCGGCGGAAGACCCGACCTGGGGGCACCGGCGCATCCAAGGTGAGCTGGTCGGCCTGGGCTATCGGTGGCGGCCAGCACCGTGTGGAAGATCCTCCACCAGGCCGGCATCGACCCCGCGCCGCGGCGGTCCGGGCCCACCTGGCGACAGTTCCTGACCGCCCAGGCCCGCACGATGCTGGCTGGTCAACGCCGCGCGACTCGGTCGATCGGGATCAGGGTGCCGTCCAGGATCGCGTACGCGATCCTGGCGATGCGCCGCACGGCCGCGTTCAGGTCCTCGGCCTGCGTGGCGAGCAAGTCGATGGCTTCTCGGACGTACCGCCAGACCGTGGTGACGCTGACCGCGAAGCCGCAGGCCAGCCGAGCGATGGTGTCACCGTTACGCAGATGGGCCAGGGTGAGCAGGGCCTGCCGGCATCAAGACGTCGCCACCGGCCGCGTCGGCGGGTGCGTTCGGCGCGGATGAGGTCGGCCAGGTGGTTCAGAGTGCGGCTGGACAGCGCGACTGCAGACGGGTGAGACAGCACAGCGAGGCTCCCGGTTGGGGCATCGGGTCTTGGTCGACGGCTGTCTTACTACCGGGAGCCTCGTCCAATGTCGACACACGCTGCCTGCCACCCATCGCAACCAGGCCCATCACGATGAAGAGCCCTCAATGCCTGACCCGCACCATAACATCGCAACGCCGCTATATTGACGCCAAGCTATCGTGGTCTGACCCCTGCAGCGACAGCGCGAAGGTGAGTCATGGACGTAGTCAGCACCACCGAGGTCCCGGTTGAAGACGGGTTCGCCTTCTGGCGCGAGGTAAACTCGAAGCTCTGGGTGCCCTACGATTTACGCTGTGAATCGCAGTGGGAGCCCGGATTTCGGGCTCAGGTCGGAATCAGCGAGTTCGGTCCCGTGCAGGCGACATTAATGACCACGATGCCGCACTCGGTCCACCGTACTCCCAAGCTCATTCGGCAGGCCGATCCCGAGGTGTTCAAGCTGGGTTGCCTTGTGCGCGGTGGCGGCATGATCACGCAAGACGGCCAGCGCACAGATTTCGGCGTGGGGGACCTGATACTGTATGACACCTCCCGGCCCTACGTGGCCGAATTCACCCCGGATGCGCCAGTTAGTCAGCTGCTGCTCCTGCGCTTCCCGCGCTCGTTACTGCCGTTGCCCCCTCGGGAGTTGCGACGCCTGAGCGCAGTTCGCATCCCTGGCGCCCAAGGCGTCGGCGCGTTATCTTCACAATTCCTGCTGCGTCTTGCCCGGCACATGGACGAACTCAGTCCGTTGGACGCCGCCCGGCTGTCCACCCTCACCATTGACGTGTTGACAGCGGCACTGGCCAACGCGCTGGACGTCCAAAGCGCGGTGCCCTCCCACACCCAACGGCGAGCGTTGATGGCTCAGATTTACGCCTTCGTCCGAGAGAATCTGGGCGATCCGCGCCTGACACCGGACGCGATCGCCGCAGCGCATCACATCTCGTTGCGATACCTGCACAAGCTGTTCCACGAGGACGGGCGCACGGTCGCCGGCTGGGTCCGCGAGCGTCGCCTGGAGCAGTGCCGACGCGACCTCGCCAACCCCCAACTAGGCGCGCGCCCGATCCACACGATCGCCGCCCAGTGGGGGTTCACCAGCCCGGCGCATTTCAGCCAGGCGTTCCGCAGCGCCTACGGCCTTTCGCCACGCCAGTTCCGCGAGCAGTGCGCGAGAGTACGCGCAGACTAAAGACTTGTGCGCTTACCAGTAACGACAGACCCGGCTGTGGCGTGCACTCTTATCTTAGGAAGCCCGCTCAGTCAGGGTTGAATCTGATTCCGCCTTACGGAAGAAGGTTCACTTGAGCGTGTTACATCGGTCCGTGTTTTCGCGATGGAAGGAGCGCGAGGAAGTACATCGATCACTTCATGCAGCCAGCAGCATCATCTAGGCCGCAGCGGCGGCTGACAGGAGACCATTGTGAAAATGTGGTACAGAACGGCGTTTCGGATCTCGGCAGTGACCGCGATCCTCGGCGCACTCACCCTGTCCGGGACCGTGGCACAGGCAAGTCCGGGCGCCGGCTCCCGCCTGTCCCAGCCCGAAACCACCGCGGTTTCGGAGCAGGCCAAGCCCGGCAGCGAGGACGTCGCCGCGCAGGTTTGCGGCTACTACGAAGACGCGGTGACGGCCTGGTACAACCACTGCGGGAACACCCATGTGCTCATCTACGTCGACGCGACGTGGCCCCGCGACGACTGGACCTGGTGCATCGGCCCGGGAACGTGGGACATCGGCGGCGCCAACGCCGTATCCAACGCCTGGTACTCGGGTCAAACTTGTTGAACCGCCAGCCAAGCGCTGCGCGATTCTCCACCTGCGTTCGGTGGTTGCGGATCAGGTCAGCGAGGCAAATGAGGGTGCGGTCGGACAGGGGAATCGCGGCGGGGTAGGACAACAGCGAGGCTTCCGGTTGGGGCATCGGATCTTGGTCGACTGCTGCCTTGCCGGGAGCCTCGCCCTACGTCGATCCCTGCCCCCACCCCACCGCCGTGACCAGCCCCGTCACGATGAAAAGGGCTCATTGGACCAGCAGCCACCGAGTCGGCCGCCGAAGGTCGTAGACCTGACCACCGCCCGGGTCCAGCGACGCCCAATCCTCGGTGGCCTGATCAACCAGTATTCGCCGGCGGCGTAGCCGAAGCCCGATTTCCGTGCCCGACAGTCACCGACCGGTCGACGACGGCCTTGCGCACATGTCACGTACCGCGTCGGCGTCCCACTTCGCCCGGTAGAGCAGCCGCTGCATCGCGTCCGGACGACCATGCCCCGCCTGCTCGGCCAACTGCCAGCATGTCTTGACTTCGAGGTCGGAGAGGAGGCGGGTGACGAACCCGGCGGCCGACCGGGAGTGAACGACTTCCATAACCAGCCTCGCTCATATGCGGACCACGGCGTCCGCGTGGGAGGGCAGCGCGCGGCTCGCGGCTCCTTCGAGACTTTCCTCAGGATCGGTGTCCGGCCATGAGGGTGAGTTGATCTTGATGCAAGGATGGGCATCCTCGCAGACAACCAGGTATTGCTGGTCAGGACGTTGGTGAAGGCGCATAGTGGCGGGCAAGGTCGGTGGCGAGAGCGCGGAGGTGAGCCCTGGCTTCGGCTGGGCCGTGCACCATGATGGCGCTCCCGAACGGCAGCAATGCTCGTACGTCCTCAAGATGCATGAAGCGAATGGTCACCTTGTGGCCGGTGGCGGATTCTTCATGGTTGTCCCGGACGAGTCGTAGGCCGAAAATCCGTTGCGCTCGCTCGATTTGGGTCTGGTCGATGGTGGCGCTGACCTCTATTGCGTGGTTGTGTGCCCACTGATCAATGAGCGCCGCAGCGAGGGTGACCAGGGTCTGGTTCTGGCGGATCCGTCGTGGCCGGTCGACTTCTTTCCACCCCGTGATCCGTTCGAGTCGGTACATCCGTGGCACTCGGGCACAGTCGGCAACGAGGTACCAGATGCCGGCCTTGGCGAGCAGCCCGTACGGATCTACGACCAGGTCGCGTGGGCATGACTCGCGTGGGCTGTCGTACTCGATCCGTAGCTGGTGACCTCGCCGCACTGCGCCGATCAGCGAAGCCGGAGTCGGGCCGGAAGCTCGTGTCTGGTGCCAGGGACGGCTGTCCACGTGCACGACGTCGGTGAGCGGCAGGAGCTCATGAACTCGACGTGACTGTATCGCGGCGAGCTTGGCGAGCGCGCGTCGGCTTTCGGCCGATGCGTTGAGCTCCGCGCGTTGCTTTTCATCCAGCCCGATGAGCGAGAGATGATCACGCTCGCCAGGGGTGAGTCGCGTGAGGTCGAGCCCGGACCCGGGCAGCATGGTCACGCCGCCGAGGCGGCCCCGGTGTGCGGTTACCGGCAGACCGGCGTCGCGGAGCCAGTTCAGGTCCCGGGTGATGGTTCGGAGGGAAACCCCGAGCGCCGAGGCAAGTTCCTGGGTGGTTGCGCCATCCCTCGATTCGAGAAGCAGCATCAGGGCGAAGAAACGGTCCGGGGTCACCCACCAAGTTTCTCAAGAAATTGCGACATGATGCGGCGCATATTCCGGCCAGGCTGGTGGATGCGTACCTACGACCAGCGAGAAGGAACAACCATGACCACATCCGTCGTGTCCATCGTCTACGTGAACGACGCGCCCGCCGCAGCTCGTTTCTACGGCGATCTCCTCGGCATGAGCCCTTCGTTCGAGACTTCGGGATACATCACCTTCGGCCTCGGGCCTGGCGCTGAGCTCGCTCTGTGGTCCGGTCAGTTCGAGGATCTGTCGCCTGGCGTCCCGCGTACCAGTGAGGTTTGCCTGGCCATCGAAGGTGGGCGACCCGACGAGATCACCGCGATCTTCAAGCAGTGGCAGTCCAAGGGCGTCACGATCCTGCAAGAGCCGCACGATGTGGGATTCGGCCTGACCTTCCTCGCAGCCGACCCTGACGGGAACCGTATCCGGGTCGCACCGAAAGACTAAAGTGCACGATGCGGCAGGCGCGCACGTCAGGTGTCGCGCCTGACGTTGTCTGCCTTCGAGAGGACGACGAGCGCCCCACGTCGACGGTGCACTTCTCGGAGGTGCACGCCTGCGGGTTACCGCGATCTTCTCGGAGGTCATCTTGCTGGGCCAGCCACCTCGGCGCGTGACTGACATCCGCGCTGCCAGTCAGGCGAGAAGTCTCAGCTCAACCGGCTCCAGTAACACTCGTAGGGGAACAGCAGCGAACGCGCTCACATCGGCAGATCCGGAAGCGAGCGGCTCGTGGCGGGACGGGTTGCGGCCGTCCTCCGCGGAGTTCATCTCATCCAGCAGGGTCGCCCGTCACAAGATCAGCGACAGAGCCTCTTGTCGTGCAGAGCTGCAGCGGGGTAGCTGGCCTCCCGCTGATCGCCTGATGGGCATCGTGACGCGTGCAGGACCGGCGGACGTTCCGATTGGTGACGTTGCGTAACGGATGGCCTGCCAGCGACGCGCGGCTCGCGTTCGGATCTGCCGGTGATCACCAACTCGCACGACCTCCGGCACTGCCGCTTCGGATCGACTACATCAGCTGGCATAGCTGGAGGTGCTTCATGCGAGAAAACCATCCCATCGATCGACTCGTGGTCGCGCTCGAAGACGAGGTATCCGCATCAATCGTCAGCACGATGCAAGCGTCGATCGAAAGGCTTGCTGGCCGGCGGACCTGGGTCCTCGGTCCGCCGGTCTTCCTTGACCAGTCAGATGAGCACGGCTCTCACTGGGTGGGGTTCGGGCTGATGCTTTATACAGCTCTGCCCCCTTGGGGAGAGCAGATCGATCCTCAGGTGGACAGGGCGCATCTTGAGGAGGTCAAGGAGCTGCTCGGCGAAGTCTGTCGTGTCTCGGATGAGTATGGTGCCTCATTCCAGGCTGAGTACGCCGGCGAACTTGTAGGCATGGTCGAGTCTGGTCAGATGGACTCTGGGCTTGAGGTCACACTGATAGGCGAGTGGGAGCGTGTTCTCAACGCCGCGAGCCCCCGTGGAATGACACCGGGCCGCAACGCATGACGTGGTCGATGGGTGTCCCGCAGACACGCCCTCGATTCGACATGACAGGACGTTGTGTCGGCGGCCAGCCTGTTGCCCCTAGCTTGCCGGATCTGTCGCACATCAGCTGGCGGATCACACACGTTGATTCTCAGCTGTCAGGCTCCACTTGATCCGTTACGGATCAAGGTCAGATGATCCGTGACAGCTCCGGCTAGAACGATGTTCGTCGGGCACGGTACCGAGGATCGGTGGGGTCGGTGTTTAGGGGAGCTGCCAGTCGGTTTCTCCGCCGGGGCCGACGGTGACGGGCTCGACGCCGGTCCCGGTCAGGCTCCAGGATTCGTACCGAGGGTGTGGGCCGACGTGTAGTTGAAGACCTTCGTCGAAGGTGAGGTGGAGGGCACCTTTGGCACGAATCTCGACGGCGGTGACGGCCCGTCGGAAGAGGTCCAGGGCGGGCGCGAGGGCCGAGCCGGTGCCGGGGTCGAGTTCGTGCCATTCGCCAGCGCGGTCGCGGAGCAGAAATGGTGTCTCGATGACGAGGTCTGCGTCGACCCGGTAACCCTCGTCTGGATCGAGGGCCGAGAAGCTGAGGCGTACCTGATAGTCGAACGCGGTCCGGTCGACGTGGCAGCCGATCAGCGATGCGGGGATCTTCATGACACCTGTCCTGCGCTGTCGGTTGGGGCTGCCCGGCGACGCGGTGCTTCGGGTTTGGAGACCTTG
The DNA here is from genome assembly GCF_040649965.1 of Micromonospora sp. NPDC048843. Lineage (NCBI taxonomy): Bacteria > Bacillati > Actinomycetota > Actinomycetes > Micromonosporales > Micromonosporaceae > Micromonospora > Micromonospora sp. NPDC048843. Next base: position 46,601 of record NZ_JBEZGJ010000019.1, on the reverse strand, counting down.
AATCTAGCGATGTTCTTGCTGGTGGTGCGGGCGACTTCGGTGAGCAACTCGTCGCCGTGGTAGATCCGCCAGGTGGTGTCGGCGGTCTCGACGGCGGCGGTGCGCCCGGCGTGGACCATGCCGACGTGGATACGTTGCCCGGCGACGGCCAGGGCACCACGGCCGCTGATCCGTCGCTCGACCCGAACCGGGCCGGTGGGAGGCTGGGGTGGCGGACCGGCGGGCCGGGCGTCGCGGAGGCGGGCCAGCTCGGCCGGGGTGAGCGGGTTGGGCAGGCTCCGCAGTAAGACGCCGTCATCGATGAGCTGCAGTAAGCCGAGGTCGAGGCGGATGGTGACCCGGCGGCCGGCGAAGTGGTAGCCGACGGGATGTTGCCGTCCGGCCAAGCCGACGGCGCCGACGGCGTTGACCGTGCGCTCGACCTCAATGGCTGCGTTCAGCGGTGTGTTGCCGGTGTGGCGGTCCGGCGGGACGGCAGTCGTTGTCCAGGAGCCGGCGCAGGTGTGTAGTGGTGAGCCGGGACGGCACGGTCTTGAGCCGGACGCCGTGGACCAGCAGGTGCACGACGGTGGTGTCAGCCCAGAAGGTAACCGTGCTGCCTGCGCGGTCCGGGCCGAGCCAGAACTGCTGCCCGCACACGGTCAGATTCCCAGACAACGGCGCCAGCCGGGTAAACTCCACGGCCAGATCGACCTGGTCGACGCTGTCGACGGGCAATACCGGCGCGGCCGGTGCCGGTGTGACGGGCAGCCGCAGATCGCTCAAGTCGTCGGGATGACACGTGCTGGCGTCGGACAGCTCCTGTCGTCTGGACCCGACCGGAACGAGCGATGCGCTCGGGCTGGAGTGGCTGCTCTACTGATGCGGTGCGCACTCATCTTGTTCTCAGCGTCGCCTTGCTGGTGTCGGGTGTGATGGCGGCAGGGGCCGGACTCGTGGTCGCCTTGGGATACGTCGAGCAGCTAGGGCCCTTCAACGAGGCGATATTGGGTGCGATGGGCGGGGGGATGATCGTCGCGGGCCTCCGCCGTTGGAGGAAGCACCGCTCCTCGGGCTCGGGGCACAAACGGGGCACAAGACAGCGTGGAACGTCGGCTACCAGCCACCAATGACGTGAGCCCAAGACGGAACGTCACCAGCATGCCGTCCAGCCTGCCGCAGGTCACGCGAGGGTGGGTCTAGTTCCGCTTCAACGTCTGACACTCGGGCTGGGTGACCAACTGGGTGACGACAGGCACGGGCAAGGCCGGACGTCCGTGGACTGCGGTGGACGGTTCAGACAGCTCAGCCCAACGACTGGCGCAGCTCATAGCCGCTGGTGGTTCCTTCGGGGACGAAGAGGTAGGACTTCGGGCCTTGATCTGTCCGCACCGCCTGCGAAAATTCGTCCGTGACCGGCATCAAGGGACTGACACCAGCGGAGTACTTCGTACTCCATGGCTCCGATGGCTGTGCCGCGCTACCCGAGATCCTTATGACCTGGATGGACAACGGTGATCGGTCCCCAAGCCTTGAGGAGGCCGTACGAGACCTCGCGAGAGCAATCGTGTCCCTAGAGCGTGACGGCCTGGTCGAAGTGCGCCGCTTCGAACTCTGGCCTGCAGGTTGGGACCAAGGCGTCAGGGTGACAGGTGAGGAGCTACAGGAGGCGAGTTGCCAGGCGAGCAGTTGGTTGCCTGACGCGCCAGCCAGGTTGCTCGTCGTCGGTATCACGGAGATAGGCGGGGCCTGGCTCTGACCGAGGCTGCTCGCGCCGTGCCCGATGCGTGCCCGATGCAGCGGTTAACACCGGCCTACAACACCACCGTCCGGCACCGCCGCATGAACGCTCCGTGCTCACTGGCTATGCGATCCGGCTACCCACGGCGTAGATCAACGCGATTCCCAAGCTGACAGTGTGGTTCGATCTCCGTCACCGGCTGAGCAAGTAGGCCCCAGATCAGGACGTCAGTCCCCGTCGAAGCCCCGGTACGTGTCCGACCTATCGATGGCGTTGGCGAACTCGGCAAAGTCCATGTTCGCGATGGTGAGGTTGGTCGAGACGTCCGCGTACCAGCGGGGCGGCACCCGGAAGGTGCGGCCCGGCTCGTCCGCCAGGTCGAGTGCGAGAAGCGGACGTTCGACGTCCGTCATCGTGGTCGCGTCGGCAAGGAAGAGGTACGTCAGCCTGTCTTCTTGGCTTGCTGCGTTGTCGGCGTCGACCAGCTCATGGAGGCTCACGCCCTTGTACTTCGGGTCGCTGACGAGGGTGGCGCTGTCTTCAGCCTCCCAGATGCGCAAGGCCGCCTTCACGGCTTCCCAGGCAGTGTCGTCGATGAAGTCCGTACGGAGCACCAGCGATGTGAGGTCGTTGGGTTGAGGTAGAGAGATCACGATGACATCCTCCCCAGCCCTCCGCTGGGTGACTAAACGGGTGACGATCGGGACGGACGCCAGCGGACGAGCAGGGACCTTGATGGATGGCTTCGGCAGGCCAGCCCCTGTGGAACAGCAGGTCAGCACCTCGCGTTGGTTGCCTGGGGGTCAAGGGGTCGTCGGTTCGAGTCCGGCCGTCCCGACGCAGGTCAGAGGGCTGATCCGGAGATCGGGTCGGCCCTTTCGCCGTTTTGGCGACCAAGATCAGTCGAGTTGGAGCGTGCCGAGCTCTGCTTGACCGGTAGTCAAGTCTCAAGTGTCAAGCCGGAATGGCTGCCGAATCGTTCGCTCTCTGGACCAAGGAGCCGTGCAACTGCGGCGCCGCCCGCGGCTGCTCGCCGGGCGGCCTTCGGCCGTCTCCGGGCGGCCGCAGCGCTACATGCTGTCGTCCCGAAGGCGGTAAGCGGCGGCGAGGTTGTTCCGCGACGTCAGCGTGTCCGGATGCTCGTCACCCAGCACTCGTTCGTACGCGGCCAGCGTCGCCTCGTGCAAGGGGATTGCCCTATCCAGCCGGCCTGCTGCCTGATAGGCGGCAGCCAGGTTGTTCCGCGACGTCAGCGTGCTCGGATGCTCGTCACCCAGCACTCGTTCGTACGCGGCCAGCGTCGCCTCGTACAACGGGATTGCCTCACCCAGCCGGCCCGCCGCCTGATAGGCGTAGGCCAGGTTGTTCCGCGACATCAGCGTGTCCGGGTGCTCGTCACCTAGCACTCGCTCACGTACGGAAAGTGTTGCCTCGTACAACGGGGTTGCCTCACCCAACCGCCCCGCCGCCCTGTAGGCGGCAGCCAGGTTGTTCCGCGACAACAGCGTGTCCGGGTGCTCGTCACCTAGCACTCGCTCACGTACGGAAAGCGTTGCCTCGTACAACGGGGTTGCCTCACTCAACCGCCCCGCTGCCTGGTAGGCGGCAGCCAGGTTGTTCCGCGACGTCAGCGTGTCCGGGTGCTCGTCACCTAGCACTCGCTCACGTACGGAAAGCGTCGCCTCGTACAACCGGGTTGCCTCTCCCAGCCGGCCCGCCGCGTCGTAGATGGTGGCGAGGTTGTTCCGTGACGTCAGCGTGTTCGGATGCTCGTCACCCAGCACTCGTTCGTACGCGGCCAGCGTCGCCTCGTACAACGGAATCGCCTCACCCATCCGGCCTGCTGCCTGATAGGCGTAGGCCAGGTTGTTCCGCGACATCAGCGTGTCCGGGTGCTCGTCACCTAGCACTCGCTCACGTACGGAAAGCGTCGCCTCGTACAACGGGATTGCCTCATCCAGCCGGCCTGCTGCCTGATAGGCGTAGGCGAGGTTGTTCCGCGACGTCAGCGTGTCCGGGTGCTCGTCACCTAGCACTCGCTCACGTACGGAAAGCGTCGCCTCGTACAACGGGATTGCCTCATCCAGCCGGCCTGCTGCCTGATAGGCGTAGGCGAGGTTGTTCCGCGACGTCAGCGTGTTCGGGTGCTCGTCACTCAGCACTCGTTCGTACGCGGCCAGCGTCGCCTCGTACAACGGAATCGCCTCACCCAGCCGGCCTGCTGCCTGATAGGCGGCAGCCAGGTTGTTCCGCGACATCAGCGTGTCCGGATGCTCGTCACCCAGCACTCGCTCACGTACGGAAAGCGTCGCCTCGTACAACGGAATCGCCTCACTCAACCGCCCCGCCGCCCTGTAGGCGGCAGCCAGGTTGTTCCGCGACATCAGCGTGTCCGGGTGCTCGGCACCCATTCTTGCGACGGCAGCGGCGACGACGTCTTCGCCTTGGTCGATAGCCGCCGGATACGAACCTTGAGCGGTGTAATGGTACGTCAAACCATTGTTGACACCGACCACGCGGGCAATCAGGTCTTCGCTCATCTCGGCGATCACACCGAGCGCTACTCTCGCGTGCGGGGCGACCACCTGCCACCCGTTCCAGTCGGCAGGATCAGCCGGGTTCAACCGTGCGCTCGCGGCCACGACCATTCCGGCCGCCGCCGCCATCAGCGACGATCGCTGCCCGTCGCGCCCGGCTCGCCATCGGCACACCTCGGCCACCAGCGGATGCACTATCAGCCCATCGCCAGAACCATCCACCCCGGCTGGTGCCCCGTCGATGAGGCCCACCGCGCGCAGGCCCGCCAACCCGGCCGCCATTTCCGCGCGGCCCTCGTCCCCATCAGGTAGCAGCCCCGCTTCCGACAACACCGAGGGGTTCAGCATCGGCATCGGTACCATCGAGCCCGGTCTCAGGAACGACAACACGCGCAACAGGGTGCGCGCCCGTACGCGGCCTTGCCGCTCCAAGGCGTCCAACGAGATCTCCCACGTCGACATGATCAGCCGACGCGGATCCTGTTCCCCCCACCCAGGCGCGCCCTCATCCACCACGCTCAGCGAGCGATCCGTCAACAGATGCAGGTAGCCGTCCAGCCCTACCACTGCCATGCCCGAACCCAGATACGACCCCGCCAGGTGCACTGCCAACGGCAGCCGGCCTAACCGATCCGCCACCGCCGTCGCCGCCTCAATCAGCTCGGGCTCGTCCGCACGGCCCATCCGGTCCAGCAGCATCAACGCCGCCGCCTGCTGATCCAACTCACCCAGCGAGAACCACCCTGCCCGATGCCCCCACACCGCCCGATCAGTCACTCGGGTGGTCACCAAAACGACCCCGGCACCGGCAGACCTCAACCAACCGCTACCACCCGCCACACTCGTACCGCCCGGGTCCAACACTTCAGGCGCATCGGCATTGTCAATGACCAACAACCAGTGGCCGGACAGTCGATTGAGCTGCCCCCATACCACCCCCGCTAACGCCAAATCCGAATCGGCGCTGGTCACCTCCTCTGCCGACGCCCCCGCCTCCCGCGCCACGGCCGACATGCCGGCCACCAATGTCGCCCTGTCCACCGCCGACACCCACCACACCCGCCAGCCGGACGCCTGAGCCTCCCGCGCCGCCGCCAACGCCACAGTGGTCTTCCCGCAACCACCCATCCCCACCAAGACCCGAACCTGCGGCGAATAGGCACCAGGCGGTGCCACGAGGTCACTGACTACACCGTCACGTCCCCGGACGACGACCGGCAACTCCCCTAGCGGTGCACCTATCACACCGGTACCGCTGGGTAGCCCACCGTCCCCTGAGGCTGGCGAGGCATCGAAAATGGACGTAGCCACGGCTGAAGCGCCAGTGGTACGAGCTTCCCGCTCGCGTGGCACCGACACCACCATGATGCTCAACATCGCGAGTACTACCGTCAGGACCAACACCGAAGGAAACGGGTAGTCCTGGATCATGTGCAGGCCCCACGGCCACCGCCGCTCGTCACTGCTCGCCGCGTTGACCGCCAACGCCACCGCCGTGGTCACAACCGCCACCAGAATGAACAACAGGGCCACAAGCCACCGCGACCACGGCTGACCCCGAAAGCTCACCGTCACTCCCTGACGCGACCAAATCACCAAAAGCTGACCGCTCATTGAACCGCATCTCTGAGCAACGGCCCATCCGCCGACAGACCCAGCGAAACCGCCCAACGGCCGACCACCACAAGCAAAATGCTGCCGCGCCGCGTCGCGTCTTGTTACCGGCAACCAGGGTGCATGCGCGGAGAACCGGTCACACGGCTTGCCGCCCCAGCCCCGAGAAGCCGGGGGCGGTAAGCCGCTTAGCATCCAGGGACCACACGGCATGCGCGATGACAGCCGGCACGCCGTCAGCCACGCGGCCTGATCTTCGGGATAGCGTGCGTGACGTGCGGGAACGCTGACCAAAATGTCCTGGGGGTCAAGGGGTCGTCGGTTCGAGTCCGGCCGTCCCGACCGATTGGCCTGGGGAGATGAAGATCATCCCAGGTAACGGCCGGTAACATACAGTGACGGATGATCTATGTTGACGGTAACCGCCTGGGTGGTTGGCCGTCGACATGCGCCCCTGTAGAGCTCTGACCTGCCGCTTCATCCATATCCTGGATGAAGCGGCACTTGGGTCTCTTGATTCCGCGTCAAGCGCTGCTGATGCCGTCAGCTGTCGCTACGCCGGACGTTTTCGACGATCGCCCGAGGCGAGGCAGGATCGCCGAGGGGTTCTCTGGTCCTGGTCTCCATGAGTTGATCGTGGACGGTGGAGCACCCTGTCATCGCGTCGCCAGAGAGGTCGTGCCATGCGTCGGCGTCGTTCCAGTCCCGCAACCTGCGCCAGCAGGTCTTCCACTCTGCGGTCGTCGAGGCGCTTACGCCCGGGGAACCCGTGCCGGCGTGGTGGTCGGGGTGGCAACAGTGGTTCGATCTCGGCCCAGAGTTCGTCCGAGACGATCCGCGGCGGCTGCTCACCCCTCCTCACGTTCAGACAGAACGATCCTCGTCTCCCGAGGACACGCCCAACATCACTTCGTGATGGTGTCGATGGTGTACACCACGTCTGGCCCGACGTCATGGCGGGTGATGCCGGGTACGTCGGGGATGTTTAGCAGTGGTTCGTATGGGGTGCCGTGGACCCGGTCGCGCAGCAGGACGACGCTGCGGATACCGAGCTGGTGCAACCGGTCCAGGGCCGGCTGGCTGGGGAAGGTCGCCATGACGTCGCGGATCGCCTGACGGTTGGGTGTGGTGTGACTGGCCGCACCGTTGACCATGGTGGGAAATCCGTCGGTCGACCACAGTAGGACGTGGAGGTCGATGCCGTCGTTGGACGGCAACACCATGATGGGAGCGTGCGCGGACGCTAGCGCCATCGCGGCCGGTTTGGCTGGGGTTTGGGGGTGGTCCAGGTCAGGCACGCCCTCAGCTAGCACGAGGACCAGCAACGGCACGGTCAGCAGACGCGCCGCTTCCACCGACCATTGCGGCTTGGCGCCCTTGCGAGCCACCTCGGCCAGGTGGGTAACCAGGCCGGCCGCGAGGATGGCCAGGCAGAGAGTGGGCCACAAGATCAAGCGACCTGGTGTACGGGATCCATCGAACCCGGGCACGTAAAGATAGAGCAGGTGGTAGATCGGCCCGTTCGTGCCGAGCGCGAACAACACTCCGACGACCGCCCCAGACAGCAGCAGAAGCCGTTGCACCGGTGACCAGCGGGACAGGAACAGGCCGGCGAAGGCCAGTAGATACAGTGCGTACCCGCATAGCAGCACTTTCTCAGTCGGTACGTCACCAAGAGCGGTGCGGGCGTCGTTGTGCAGGGTGCCCCAGGGCAGCGAGGACTGCGGCGCCACGAGAAGTCCGCGCAGTGTCGGGGAGAAGTGCGCGACGTAGTCCCAGTCCCTTGTGACATCTGGGTTGAGCTCGCGCACGTGTTTGTACGCGTACGCGAAGTATCCGGTCACCACGGTGAAGACCAGCCCGCCGATCAGATCACCGACGATCAGCCGGAGGCTGAGGCGTGGGCGGTGGATCAGCCAGGCTGTCAGTGTGATCAGGCATAGGGCGGCGAGGACGTATACGAATCCCAGCCCCACGCCGAAGCCGAGGCTGACCTGCCAGGCCGCAACCAGCCAGCCAGCGAACGCCCAGCCCGGCCGGACTCGTTCGGCAAGGTAGCCGCGGGTGAACGAGAGTCCGTGGCCGCGCGCCAGCATCGCCAGGGCCAGAGTGATACCACCGGTGGAGAGAATATTCAGATGGCCGTCGTGGCCGTAGCGCCAGGGCGCGTAGGCGAGGGCGGCCCCGGCTATCGCGGCGGCGACCTTGTTCGCGCCAAGTTGGCGCAGGAGAGCGTAGCCGCCGAGGAAGGCGAGCGCGAAAGCCAGCACGAACAGGATGTTGTAGCGCAGCACGGCGCCGACTACACCGCTGCCGATCAGCCCTGCCGGGGCATAGCCGAGCAGGCTGTCGTTCAGGGCTAGGCCGTACGTGTCGGGATAGAAGGCGTTGGTATCCCACAGGTCACGCAGACCGTGGGTGAGAGCGTGGCCACCCCATCCCACCAGCCATGCTTGGGCCGTCGGGTCACCCGCGTCACCGACGATGGTGTGGGCCGGGTCGGCGATCGGCACAGTCTTGGCGCCGGCAGTCAGCACGCGAACCGCGTACGGCGGAATCAGCCAGATCATCGCGACAGCGAGGAGCACCGAACCGAGGCTCGCGATACTCAGTTCCCGCCAATGGGGCCTACGTGTCAGCCAGTCCCTCGTGCCTGAACTGGCACGCGCGAGTCGGCTAGTTTGTCCAAGCTCGTTGAGAGTGGCGGCTGATGTGGGGCCTCCTGCCGGTGGCTCTACCTGCGTCATCACATTGACCCTCACTGTCGAACCGCCGCAGTAAATCATGAGCAGAGCGGCGCATGGAGTCAAGACATCGATCAATGCCGTTCCGGTAGCCGGGCCTTACGCTGTTTGTCAAAGGCGCTTGTCACGCAGGAGTCGCGCTCGGTGCAGCGGCGAATGTTGCCGCTGTCGGAACAGGACACGCCAGGTTGCTGCAGGCCCTCGCCCGGGTTCCGGACCCACGGGACGCTGGCGGCCGGATCCAGCCGCTGCCGGGACTGCTCGTGATCGCGGCGGTGGTTCCGGGATCGAGTCGCGTCGTGGAGATCGTCGAATGGGCCGCCGACCTGCCGTAGCCGGCAGACGAGTGATCGCGGTCGACGGCAGGACACTGCGCGGCAGTGGGCCGAACGGGGCCGGAATACCCGATGTGAGATCTCGAGGGCTGCTCACACTCACTGTCGAGCCGCCACGTGACGTTGGTGCGCGATGGCGGGCCGCGTGGGAAAGTTCATCGGTCGTCATCTCTACAGAGGGCTGGAGTGGGTCTGGTCGGGTGAATATCGTCGCCCGTGGTGTCCGCCAGGGCATCGCCGCCGCGTGCTCGCCGACCATCAGCTCGGCACCCGCAGCGGCTACACGGGGAAACGGGGATCTCCATGGAAAGAGTAGGTAGACGCCGTGCTGTCGCGATACTGGCGGTCGGTGCGGCGCTGAGCTGGACCGCGTCACTCACGCCCGCCGTCGCTGGCCCGACGGCCACCCAGACTGCCGTGACCGCGCGGCCAGACACGCAAGCAGGCCAGCGGCTGCTGGGAATGGCACCGGCCAGCGCGCCGCCGGCTGAACTGGCCAAGGCCGCAGCACCGAGCCGGCTTGCCGGCGGGCCGCTATCGGTGCAGGAGGCGCAGCAGCTGGCACGGCGCAACGCCCGGCCAGCGCCGCCCGGCACGCCAGGCTTCGACGTCGCCGCCGCTGCAGGGCCGCGGATCCTGCGCGAGCGGTTCAGTCCACCGCATCAGCCTGATGAAGACCTGGTGCGGGAGTGCCAGACAACATCGGCGGCGACCACTGGCCGGGGACACATACGGAACCGGCTAATGTGGTGTGCCCGCTACATCGCCTACGACTACGTTTTCGACACCCGGAACAGGCAAACCGGATTCGTGTACATGCCGGTCATCGCCGTCGGGTACGGCCGCGACGACGGCCAGCGGGACATCACGGTGTTCCTGCGCGCGGAGTCTGTGACCTTCGGCGGCAGCTACACGCCCGCATCGTTGTTCGGTCTCGAGATGGAGTGCTACCGCGATACTCCTGGCTGCGACATCAGCGGCGGCACCTGGCTGATGCCGCTCTCGCTGTGGAAGGAACGGGCCGCCGCCAACCAGTGGGTCACCTGGCACCTCAACTCGGACGAATCGGTGTCGACGCTGCAAGACCAGGCGCTGTACCACGCGTTCAACTTCGAGGTCCAGGCTCAGGACGGCCACACCTCCGACAACGAGAACCAGTACTGGGTCCGGTGCGACTCTGCGACCTACTTCCTGGCCACGCGCACGAAGGCGTGCATCTTCAACGACGTGATCCCGCACCTGCAGTACCGGCTGTACGAGGCTGACGGCACACCGACGCCGGTGCACGCCGTGGCCGCGCACATCCGCGACGCGTTCGCCAGCCCGAACGCCACCTACCCGCTCAAGCCCGACGGCGACAAGGTCATCCCCGGCCGGTATGCCGGACCACTGGACCAGTACCTCGAGCGGGTCCCCACCGGCGGAAGCACGCACACCGACAACGGACGCGAGAAGGACCGGGCGTGTGACCGCACCGCCCCCTACCAGAGCACCGGCCTGCCCAACCCGCCCGGCGATGGCGAACAGTGCGACGAGTATCCGTTTGCCAGCACCCAGCAGGGAGCAGCCAACCCGAACTGGGACTTCTCCGTACGTGCGGTGCCCACCGGCGACAACAGCCGGGCCGGATCGGCCCTGCGGGACTTCTACCGCGACGACCGGATCCTGTACTCGGAGAACAAGCCATCGGGGGAGTGGGTCGACCTGTTCTTCGTCGAGATCATCGAGTCGTCCGGCGGCGCCGGCGGTGGCACCGGTGAGATCGACCAGGCGCCTGTGGTCGACGCCGGACCCAATGTCACCGGTGACGAGGGCTCGCCGATAACCTTGCACGGCTCGGCCCGCGACCGAGAGTCCACCCCGTCGGTGACCTGGACCTACACCGCCGGCGACAACGTCGATGCCGGCGCCACCTGCCAGTTCACCGCCGCCCATGACCCCCAGACCGCGATCAGCTGTACCGACGACGGCACGTTCACTGTCACCCTGACCGCCGACGACGGGTTCAACGTGCCGGTGTCCGACACCACCGTGGTGACCGTGCACAACGTCGCACCGCAGGTCACCGTGACCGGTCCCGATCCCTGGCAGCTGTTCAAGGCCCGTACGCCGGTGACCGTCACCGCCACCTTCACCGATCCGGGCAGCAACGACACCCACACCTGTGCGGTGAACTGGGACGACGGCACCACCGGCACCGCCGCCGCCAGCGCGGACACCTGCACCCTGCGGCGCAGCTTCGCCCACGCCGGCATGTACACGCTCGACGTGACCGTCACCGACGACGACGGCGGCAGCGACGCCACCACCGTCATGGTCGTGGTCTACGACCCGGACGGCGGCTGGACAAACGTCGACGCCGCCACCGAGACACCAGCCGGCGCGGTGGACGGCACCGACACCACAGCGTGGACGTGGGCGCACCTGACCGCCCGCTACTACACCCAGGCCGGTCCACCCACCGGCGAGGCCAAACTCTGGATTCCCGACGTGATCCGCATGGAGCCCACCTCCCGGTTGGAATGGCTGGTGGTCACCCCCGACGGGAAGGTGGCCGCGAAGGGCACCAGCACGACCACCACCGGCGCAGGCGTCGGGTTCCTCGTGTACGGCTACCGAGGCTGTCCCGCTGCCGGCCCGAACTGTCAGCCCGGCCCCGATCGCATACGGGCCGTGCTCTGGCCTACCAGCAGCGGAGCAATCCCCCGTGACACGATCACCTACGACAACCGGCGCGGCGCCGACTACGACGTGGACCGGTTCCTGCCCACGCCGGTAACCGCCGGAGCGGTGCAGATCCACCACTAATAGCCTGACCGTCCGCTAGCGTTCGGTGTGGGCCGGCCCGTCATAACCGCGCCGGCCCGCACCGAACATGATGGACACGAGCTACGGAGGTCTGCGTGGCGAGCCGGCTGGGCAGCATCAACGCCACCCCCATGCCCGAGCGCTGCCTGATCACCATCATCGGTGCGGACTTCGACGTGTTCGGCTACCCCGAGACCACCGCCCACCTGCTCTGCTGGGCCGGCACCGAACAGATCCACCTGTTCAGCGCGATCAGCAGCGGCCACCGTGCCCACGTCACAGTCGAAGCCTGGGACGGCCCCGCACCAGCGGAGACGGATGAGTGGGAGGCCCACGGCCGCGCCGAACTGCGCTCCACCAGCGGCACGCTGTGCATCAGCGCCCTGGACGAGCGGCTGCTCACCCCACCCCTGCCAATCGGCGAACCGGGAACATACACCGTAGACGTCCACGCCATCGGCCGACATCGGCTGCGCACCCTGTACGGGCAGGACGCCTGGTACGGCGACGAGCCCCCGACCGGTGTCGAACGATTCCGGGTCCGCGTCTGGCCACAGCCTTAACCACCTCGCGCGGGTCCTCCCCAACGATGCAGAGAGGACCACAGGCCGCCTCTGCCCACCGGGGCTGCCCCCGCGTCGGGGTCCGGCATGGGCGTGGTCACGCTGCGGCGGCATCCTGGCACCGGCCGCCCGAATGGGTCGGCCCCGACAGATCACCTCGCACGACCGCGACGGCCACCACCTGCTCGTCCCGGCGGCGGCGCATCCGCAGCACCGCCGCGGCGGGTGAGCGGGTCGGGCAGCCGACCGGATCTTACGTAGTCGAAGTAGTCCTCGGCGGCGACGCCGACGTTCGTCCAACGCTCGCGTACCGCGTCCGTGACCCGTTCGGCGGTGGCGAGGGCTTCGATAGCATCTACGACCTCGGCGACTAGTTCGCCGGCGTCGTCGGCATGGGGATCCAGCGGCGGGAACTCCAGCAGATCGCCGAAGTGCTCATCGCCGATGTCCCAGCTGAGGTAGACCATCACCGCGTACCGGCCGTTGCGCCCGGGCTCGATGGCGACCCAGCGGACGCCTCGACGCTCGCCGTTGAAGGTCGGGCCAAGGAACTGCTCGATCGAGGACGACCGGCGCAACGCGCCGACCGCGAACGATTCGCTCAGGTATCGCACCGGGCGAGGCTAACGCAGCCCGCGCGTAGCGTGCCCTTATCAGGTTTGGCTCTGGACCCCGCCGAACCACGGCGGATGCTTCGCCCATGCCCAGCACTTGTGCGCCGCCGGCAGGCAGTTGTGATGCACCTGGCGGTTCAAGCGCACGGAATCCCTCGCTATAGCTCAATCCAGTAGCGCCGGGCGGGACCGAATTTGGTGTCCCGGATGCCCTCGAACAGGCCGCCGCACCGCTCAATCGTCCTGACCGAGGCGACATTGGCGGTCGCGCAGACCGCCAGTACCCGATCCAGGCCGAGCACTCGGGCCTCGTCAAGCATTCGGCCAAGAGCCCAGGTGGCCAACCCGCAGCGGCGCGCCGAGGGCCGGATGCCGTAGCCGATGTGGCCAGCCCACTGCACGTAGTCGCTCGGCCCGCGCCGCAGCGCGACCCCTCCGAGCACTCGCTCGCTGTCGACGATCCATCGATACGTGCAGCGCACATTGTCGGCGTCGATCGGCGACGCCGGGTTCGAATCGTCGGTGAGCCGTGCCACCCAGGCCGCGAACCCGACCGGCGAGTCGACTTCGTCGGACGGGACCAGCCCGAAACCGTCCTCGTGCTGCCCGGGGCCCCATTCCGCGTGCGCCTCGAGCCAGGCGATGTGCAGGCGGGTGGTGGGCGCGATCAGTTCCGGCATCCGGCAACGATAACGGCAAGATTGCAAGGGTCTAGCTGACCGATGAGGGCCGAACCTCTCGTCATCGATCGATAGATTGGAGCGGAGGACCGGAGGTGGTGGGTCGCCCGGTGCGGCTGCCGAGGAAGGGCTGCCACAGGTTCGGTCAGTACGCATGCCGTGAGGCGGGCGCGGCACGGTGGCGGGGCCAGCGGGGACAATCAGACCTGGCGGGTTTCTGTGCGGGACCCCCCGTTTACCCCCGAAAACCCCGCCAATCAATAACGAAGATGACAAGAAGCGATGTGCGCCTGACGGTGTCTCTGCAGCTACCCCCACTGGTGGAGCAGCCATCCAACGAGGGCACGGGTGCGGTAGGCGGTGGTGTGCTCGGTCCCTCCCCGCCAGCCGTCGATACCGGCGGGTGTGACGCTGGCCCGCTGGGCGCGGCACGCCTCGACGCTGCTGTCCGGCGGTGGCGGGTGCCGGGACCGCCGGTGCCGCGCGGGAGCTGATGAGCCACCGGTTCGGCTCGGCCGGGCGACGGCCGTCCCTTATCGACCGGAGGAGACGTTCCCACCCCCCTGACCGAGGTGCTCGCGGCCGTACGCCCGGAGACGCCACCCGGCTCGGGTTCCGCAAGAGCAGCGCCAGCTTCCCGATCGTCGAGCCCGTGCTGCGCGACGTTCCCTGAGCTCGTCGAGCGCCTGGTGTGTGTACCGCTGGGACTGGTCTCCACCACCAGCTTCGACCAGTGGTATCCGGAACAGAGCCGGTATCCGGCAGCCCTCGGGCACGACGGGGCGGCGGGGCGCTGGAGGACGGCTGGCGTACCCGCGCGGAGGACGACACCGGCGGCGGCGCCGAGTACGGCCACGGCGGCCGGACCCGCGGGCTACCGCGCCGGCACGTTCGCCCGGTTCGACAGCGACACGGGCTTCGTCGTGCTCACCAACGCCGAATCCGCTAAGCGGGGTCGGGTCGCTGGTGGCCGACGCGCTGCGCCGGCCCGGCACCGCGGGCCTCGCCGCGCGCTGGCCCGGCGCGGGCGCCGCCGACCCCGCCGTCGTATAGGGCTCGTATAGCCGCCGACGGCACTCTCGACCTGCCCGACAAAGGGCGCGCCCCTCCTAGCCGGCGCGCCTCGAACCGAACGGAGCCGACATGCCGAATGCCGACCTGACCGTTGGCCTTGACGCCGCCCGCAAGCAGGAGATCAAGACGATCGTCTGCGACATCCTCGAGCTCGAGGAGGACGAGGTCAGCGAGACCAGCCTGTTCAAGGAGGACCACGAGGCGGACTCGCTGAGCGCCATCGAGATCCTCGCCGCCCTCGAGCGCAGCCAGCGCGTGACCATCGACCAGGCCGAGCTGAGCCGGATGGTCAACCTCCAGGGCATCTACCAGGTCGTCGAGCAGGCCTCGCGCCGCTGACCGCCCGGCCCCGACCGCAGATGGGTGAGATGATGCAGCACGCTCCAGCACCGGGCGCCACGCGCCGCCGGGTCGTCATCACCGGCCTCGGTGTCATCACCAGCATTGGCACCGGCGTCGAAGCCTTCGCGTCGGGGCTGCGGGAGGGGCGCAGCGGCGTCAAGGCGATCACCGCCTTCGACACCGCCGGCTTCGCCCACGCCCAGGGCTGCGAGGTGGACGACTTCGAGCCGGAGGCCTGGATCCAGCGCCTCGATCCCGCGGAGCTGGGCCGGGCGAGCCAGTTCTCGGTCGCCGCCGCCCGGATGGCCGTCGCGGACGCCGGCCTCACCGAGGAAGACGTCCGCGCCCGCCGGTGCCTGGTCTCCGTCGGCACCACCGACGGGGAGTCCCGCGACCTCGACGAGCTGGTCGAGGCGGGGCTCCGCGACGGGCCGGAGTCCTACGACCCGGTGCGGGCCCGGCGGGTCTCGGCCGGCCGGCTGTCTGCCGGCATCGTCCGCGAGCTCGCGCTCGAGGACGTCGAGGCCGTGACCATCCCGACCGCGTGCGCGGCGGGCAACTACGCGGTTGGGTCCGGGTACGACGCCCTCAGCAGCGGCGATGTCGACATCGCCGTGTGCGGCGGTGCGGACGCCATGTGCCGCAAGACGTTCACGGGTTTCTACCGGCTCGGCACCATCGCCCCGGAGCTGTGCCGCCCGTTCGACCGGGACCGCGAGGGCATCCTCACCGGCGAGGGCGCCGGGATCCTGGTGATGGAGAGCCTCGACTCCGCGCTGGCCCGCGGCGCGCGCATCTACGCCGAGGTGCTCGGGTACGGGCTCGCCTGCGACGCGCTGCACCCCGTCGCGCCCGACCGGGACAGCATCGCGCGTACGGTGCGCAACGCCCACCGGCACGCGGGTGTCACCGCCGACCAGATTGACTTCGTCTCGGCGCACGGCACCGGCACCAAGGCCAACGACGTCACCGAGTGCGGGGCGCTGCGGCAGGTGTTCGGCGACGACGCCGTGCCGCGCACCATCTCGATCAAGTCGATGATCGGGCACAGCATGGGTGCCGCCAGCGCGGTGGCCGCCGCGGCCTGCGCCATCTCGGTCTCTCGCGGTTTCATCCCGCCGACCGTCAACCACCGCGTCACCGACCCCGAGTGCGCGGTGGACTGCGTGCCCAACAAGGCGCTCGACATGGAGCTGGACATCGTGCAGAACAATGCGCTCGCCTTCGGTGGCAACAATGCCGTGCTCATCATGCGTCGGTACCGGAGCGCGGCATGAGCTGGATCGTGACCGGCATGGGCGCGGTCGCCAGCGTCGGCGCCGACGCGGAGGAGATGTTCTCCGCTCTGGTCGCCGGCCGCAGCGGCATCGACGAGCTGCGCGGCTTCGACCGCAGCCGGTTCCGGGCGCAGGTCGCGTACGAGATCGACGACCGCCCCGAACTCGGCTCCGACGAGCCGCTGCGGGCCACCCGCTGGCTCGTGCAGGCCGTCGCGGCGGCGGCCGCCGACGCGGGGCTGGGCGACGACCTGAGCGAGGTACCGGTCCTGGTCGGCACCACCCTGCGCGAGCTGCGCTCGGTCGAGCTGTCCTGGCGCGACAAGATCCCGTTCCACGTACGGGATCTGCACTTCGGCACGGCGCTGCGGCAGCACTTCCGGGCCGCCGACACGCACACCGTCGTCAACGCCTGCTCCGCCTCGCTGTATGCTCTCGCACTCGGCGCCGACCTGCTCGACCTCGGGCACGCGGACACGGTGGTGATCGCCGGCGTGGACACCCTCACCGAGAGCACGTACGGCCTGCTGGACCGCTGCTATCCCGAGGCCCCCGACCGCGTACGCCCCTTCGACCGCAATCGCCGCGGCATGCTGCAGGGCGAGGGCGCCGTCGCGATCGTGCTGCGCCGGGAGGCCGCCGGTCCCGGTCCCGCGCCCCGGATCCACGCGAGGGTGCGTGGTGTCGCGGTCAACTGCGACGCGTACCACCCGTCCGCCCCGGAGGCCAAGAGCATCGCCGCGGTCACCGAGGAGGCCCACCGCCGTGCCGGGATCACTCCGGGCGACATCGACCTCGTGCTGCTGCACGGTACCGGCACGCCGCTCAACGACGAGGCGGAGTCGGAGGCGATCAGCGCGGTCTTCGCCGGGGTGGAGCCGATGCCGCACATGACCGCCATCAAGTCCATGACCGGCCACACCGCCGGGGCGTCGGGGCTGCACAGCCTGGTCGCCGCGGTGCTGGCGATGCGCCGCGGCGTCGTGCCGCCGGTGCTCGGCCTCATCGACCCGGTCGAGGCGGTCTCCGGGTTCCGGCTGGCGCGCGGCGTGGCCGTACGGCCCGCCGAGCCGATGCGCCTTGCCCAGATCGACTCCTTCGGCTTCGGCGGCCTCAACGCCGTGGCCGTCATCGAGAGCACGGAGGACCGACCATGACGCCCGAAGGCCGGCGCGCGGTGGTGACCGGGCTCGGGCTCGCCGTCGCCGGTCTCGACGACGCGGGCGATCTGCTGCAGCCGCGCGGGGACCGGCGGGACCCCGCCCCCGCCGACCCGGTGCGCCGGCTCACCGGCCGCGGACTGCGCTACAAGGACCGCGCTACCAAGCTGGCCCTGGTCGCCGGCCGTGACGCGCTGCGCTCGGCCGGTCTGGTCGGCGAGGACGACCGGGCGACCGTGCCCGGCGAGCGGGTCGGCGTGGTCGTCAGCACCAACCTCGGCAACGTCGACACCGTCTGCGACACAGTGCAGGCGATCGCGGAACACACCTACCTCGGTACCAGCCCGATGACGCTGCCCGCGACCTCCAGCAACGTCGTCGCGTCGTGGCTGGCGATCACGTACGGCTTCCGCGCAGCGAACCTGACCCTGTGCAACGGGCAGACCTCCGGCCTCGACGCCGTGCACTGGGCGGCGCTGCTGATCGCCGCGGGGCGTGCCGATCGGGTGCTGGTCGCCGGGGCCGAGCCCGACAACGCGCCGGTCCGCCACGTCCTGTCCAGCTCCGGTGTCACTGCGGAGCCGTTCGACGGCGCGGCGGCGCTGGTGCTCGAAGCCGAGTCGGCAGCCCTCGACCGGGGCGTACGGCCGTTGGCCGTCGTCGGGCGCTACGCGCGGCGCGCCTCGCTCACGACGGCCGTCGCCCAGGTGACCGCGGGAGCGGCCCCGGTCGGGCTGTGGTGTCTGCCGGAGCGTGGGTCGGCTCCTATGGGAGACATCGTGACGGGCGCGCACCGCATCGACCTGTCGGCGACGTTCGGACCCGCCTCCGGCGCGCTGGGTGTCCTGCAGTGCGTGGCCGCGGCGGCGTGGCTGGGCGGCCCGCACTCGGGGTCCGTGCTCGCCACCGCCGGCATCGGCGACGCGGGAGGCGAGGACGCGGCCGCCGCGGTCGTCCTATCCTCGTACGGGCCGTGACGGCGACGGCCGCACGGCTGATCCGCCCGGCCACCTCCGACGCACCGCAGCGGGTGCTGCTGCTCTCCGGCCTGGCGGGCAACGACGCGATGTGGGAGCCGTTCGCGGGCGGGCTCCCGGGCGGCGCCGAGGTGTGGATGGCAGAGCTGCCGTGGAGCTCGTTCAGCGAACCGGCGTGGAGTCACCGCGGCGACCCCGCGGAGTGGATCGGCCGCTCGCTGGCTGCGATGTCGGGCACAGTGGACATCGTCGTCGCGCACTCCTTCGCGGTGCCGCTGACGCTGGAGTGGCTTGCCCGCACTGCGGACCGGCCCCGCTCGGCCATGGTGCTGGCGCCCTTCCACCGCGCCACCCCCGGCGATTTCACCTGGGACACCGCCTCGACGTACCTCAACGGCTTCCACCGGATCCTTGAGGAGGGGCTGCGGGTACGGTCCGCCGGCCGGCTCGGGGACGACGTCGTCGCGGGGATGGCCCGGCGGGTGCGGGACCGGATCGGGCCGTACGGCTGGACCCGGTTCTTCGACGCGTACCTGCGTACCCCGTTCCTCGACGTCGCCGCGCTGGATCTGCCCGTGCGGATCGTGGCCGGCGCCGACGACTTCTGCGCGCCGCCCGGCGATGCCGCGGCCCTCGCGGCGCGCCTGCCCGACGCCCGGCTGGAGATCCTCACCGGCTGCGGCCACTTCCCGATGGCCGAGCGACCCGGGCACTGCGCCGGCGTCGCCGGGGACCTGCTGCGGGAGCTTCCCCGCCTGACCACCACCTCAAGGAGCTGACGTGACCCTGACCCCGACGCCGTCGCTGACGGAGCCGTCCGAGCTGACGATCCGGCCCCGCTACGAGGGCTCCAACATCTGCACCTGGATCGGCTTCAAGCACGTCAACTACCTCGTCGAGGAGTCGGTGCTGAACCACCTGCGCGAGGGCGGGTTGCCGCCGGGCGCGATCTACGAGACGTACGGCCTGTGCACCGACCTCGTGGACATCGACACGCGCATCGTGCACGCCCTGCACATCGACGACGTCGTAACCGCCACGGTCCGCCCGCACCGGCGCGCCCGCGACGGCGAGCTGCTGTTCGGGGTGGTGCTGCAGGTCGCCCGGGAGGAGGGCCTGGTCAAGGCCGCCACGTCGACCGTACGGGTGCAACTGCGCCACGACCCCCGCGGCGGTAAAGACCAGCCGATCCCGGCCGTGCTGCGGCCGCATGTCGTGTCGCAGCTGGGCGCGGCTCCCGGCTGGGCCGTCGAGGCGCCCGAGGTCAACCTCGACGCCGACGACCTGATCAAGCAGCTGACCGCCGGCAGCAACGCCTTCGCCTGGAAGTGGCGCATGCCGTACTGGTACTGCCACTTCACGGAGCGCGTACAGATGTCGGGCTACCTGCGGCTCATGGAGGAGGTCGTGGACCTTTTCCTCGAGGACCGCGGCGTGTCCATCAAGACGCTGCTGGACGAGCAGAACTGGATCCCGGTCGTGCCGCGCTCGCGGATCACCGTCGTCGACGAGGCCCGCATGGAGGAGGACCTCTACACGGTCTTCACCGTCGAGGAGGTTTTCAAGGACGTCACGTACACGGCCCGGATGGACACGTACGTCGTGCGCGACGGCGCCCTGGTGCACACCTCCACGGGCACCATCACCCACGGGTACGCCCTCATCGAGAACCGCCGCGACTGGAGCCTGGTCACCTTCGACGACCGGATGAACGCCGCCCTGGCCGGTACGTCGGCATGACCACCGACGTCATGGTCACCGGTATCGGCGCCGTCTCGTGCCACGGCACCGGCGCGGACGCGTTGTGGAAGGCCATGACGGGCGCCGCGGCGCGCCGCCCCGACCGCCCCGCCGATCCGCCGGCGGTGATGGACCGCCCGCTGATCCACCTCGCCCCGGGCGGGGATCTGACCGGCGCGCGCGCGACCCGGTTCGCGGTCGCCGCGGCCCGGGAGGCGTGGCGCGACGCCGGGCTGGGCCCCGCCGAGGCCGGTGCCGGGGTGGCGGTCGTCGTCGGCAGTTGCATGGGCGAGCCGGGCATCAACGAGAGCGACCGGCGCGGGGATGTCGCACCGGAACAGGGTTGGCTGCCGCCGTTCCGGCTCGCGGCCGGGGTCGCCGGGGCGCTCGGGGTGCTCGGCACCGCCCAGGACATCGCCAACGCCTGCGCCGCCGGCGGGTACGCCCTCGGCGCCGCGGCGGACATGATCCGCGCGGGCGAGGCCTCCGTGGTCGTCGCCGGTGGCGCGGACGCGTACTCGCGGGTGGCGCTGGGCTGTTTCAACCGGCTTGGCGCCGTCGACCCGCAGCGGTGCCGCCCCTTCGACCGGAACCGGGGCGGCACGGTCTTCGCCGAGGGCGCGGCAATGCTCGTCCTCGAGTCGCGTGAGCACGCCGAGGCGCGCGGAGCCGCCGTGCCCGGCCGTGGCCTGCGGCTCGCCGGCACGGCCTGGAGCTGCGATGCGGGGCATCCAACGGCGCCCGAGCCAGAGGCGGAACAGATCGTGCGCGCGATGAGCGAGGCGATCGCCGAGGCCGGCGGCGCCGAGGGGATCGGCTGCGTCGTGCCGCACGGCACCGGCACCCGACTCAACGACGCGCTGGAGAGCCGGGCGCTGCACCGGGTGCTGGGCGCCCGCGCCGCCCGCGTACCGCTCTACAGCCTGAAGGCGTTGCTGGGTCATGCGGGCGGGGCGTCCGGCGCGCTCGGTGCCGTGGCGGGCGCCCAGATCCTGCGGCACGGCAGCGTCCCGCCCAACGTGCGCCTCGACGAGCAGGACGAGGAATGCGACGTGTCGCTGCCCCAGGACGGGCCGGTCCCACTCGACGGGGGCCGGGTGCTGGTGAACGCGTACGGCTTCGGCGGCAACAACATGTCCCTGGTCCTGGAGGCGGCATGAGCGCCGTTGCGGTGACCGCGGTCGCGGTGGTGAGCCCCGGCGGCGACAGCGCCACGGCGGCGCTGGGCGGCACGGGCACGGTGGCCGGCTGGTTCGACCACCGCACCCGCCTAGGTGCGCGGGGATATCGCTACCTGCCGCCCGCGGCCCAGTACGCGCTCGCCGCGGCCCGGCACGCCGCCGGCGGCACGGGCCTGGCCGAGGTCCCGGAGGTACGCCGCGGACTGGCGCTGGCCACCAACGGCGGACTGGGACGCCTCTTCGACGACATGGACCGCCAGGTCACCAGTGCGGAAGGCGCGGCGGGGCTGGCGCCCGTGAGCGCGCCGTACTTCGCGGTGAACGTCCTGGGCAACCGGGTCGCCGCTGACCACGGCCTGAAGGCGTTCGCGCTGACCATGGCCTCCCCGCGGACAGCCGCGATGGATGCCGTGGAGGCGGGCGCCCGCGCACTGCGGGCCGGTCGCTGCGACGTGGCCCTGGTGGCCGCCACCGAGCAGCACCTGCCGGACGCCGGCTCGGATTCGGCCCCGGGTGAGGAGGGCGCGGTCGCCTTCGTGCTCGAGGCGGGCGACGGCCGGCAGGAAACGCCTGTTCTCCGGGCGGGATCGCTGTTCGTGCCGCCACAATTCCTCGCCGACCCCGGCGGCACGGAACGGGCCGCCGTCGCCATCAGGGCCGCCGTCCGGCGGGTCACCGGCGATGCGGCGCCCGGCCTGCGGGTGCGGCTGATTCTCGACGGCTCGGGCCTTGCGGAGTTGACAGCGAGTACGGTGCCCGCCGCCCTGGTCGGTCCGGACGTCATCCAGCACCGCACCGAGTCACCGCTGGGCTGCCTGACCCCAGCCCTGCACCTTGCCGACGCCCTCACCGGCGAGCCGGGCGACACCCTGCTCGTCACCGCCGTCCACGACGGACATCTCGCGATCACCCTGGCGTGCCGCCCCGGCGCACGCCGTCGGTCCCCCGGACAGGAGTCCCGGCCATGCTGAAGTCCCTCTCCGGCACGTGGTGCCTCGTCCTCGGCGCGTCCAGCGGGATCGGCCGGCAGATCTGCCTGGGCCTGGCCCGCGAGGACGTGCACGTGGCCGGGGTCCACTTCGACACCGCCGCCCGCCAGGACGAGGTGGCGGAGCTGGTGACCCAGCTGCGCGACTTCGACGTGCGCGCCGAGTTCTTCAACGCCAACGCGGCGAGCCGCGAGACGCGTACCCGGGTCGTCGCCGCCCTGCGCGAGCTCACCGGCGGGACCGGCATCCACCTTCTCGTGCACTCCCTGGCCTTCGGTTCGCTGGTCCCGTTCCTGCCGCGCGACGGCTGGGACAAGACGCTGTCCTCACGGCAGCTGGAGATGACAGCAGACGTGATGGCGCACAGCCTCGTCTACTGGACCCAGGACCTGCACGCCGCGGGCCTGCTGCGCCCGGGCGCGAAGGTGTTCGCGATGACGAGCGCCGGGGTCGGGCAGGCGCTGCCGAGCTACGGCGCGGTGTCCGCGGCGAAGGCGGCGCTGGAGTCGCACGTGCGGCAGCTCGCCTGCGAGCTCGCGCCGCACCGGGTCGCGGT
The DNA here is from genome assembly GCF_040649965.1 of Micromonospora sp. NPDC048843. Classification (NCBI taxonomy): domain Bacteria; kingdom Bacillati; phylum Actinomycetota; class Actinomycetes; order Micromonosporales; family Micromonosporaceae; genus Micromonospora; species Micromonospora sp. NPDC048843. The sequence continues at coordinate 23,690 of NZ_JBEZGJ010000019.1, read as the reverse complement.
CAACGCGCTGCGGGCGGGCGTCACAGTCACTCCCGCCCTCCAGCGCATCCCCGAGCACGCCGGCTACGTCGCCCGCGCCGCGGAGAACAACCCGCACGGGCGGCTCACCCAGCCGGAGGACGTCGCCGAGGCGGTGGCGCTGCTGGCGCGCACCGATTCGTCCTGGATCACCGGCAACACGATCGGCGTCGACGGCGGGGAGTTCCATGCGGCCGCCGGCGCCTGGGGACCGTCCCCCTCGTAGCCCTGCGGAAGCTGAGGAGTCGCACCATGATGACCACGTTCCTGCCCGCGGACCCGCTGGTCGTGTCGGGCTGGTCAGCCACGTCCCCGTACGGTCTCGGCGCGCAGCCGTTCACCGACGGTGTCCGGCAGCAGCGCTCTGCCGTGACCGCCGCCGAACCGGGTACCGCCGGGCCGTTCGACCGCGCCGGGCGGATCCCGGATTTCGACGCCCGCACCGTGCTGGGCCGCAAGGGCACCCGGTCGATGGACCGGGCCACCGCGATCGCCGTGGCCACCACGGCGGCGCTGCTGGAGTCGGCGGGGCCCGGGCTGACCGCGGACCACCCCGAGGAGATCGGGATGGTGCTGGGCACCGGGCACGGCAGCGTGCAGAGCATCATGGACTTCACCCGCGACGCGCTCGCCGGGGACAAGCCGTTCCACGTCGACCCGGCGCGCTTCCCCAACACGGTGATGAACCGGGCGGCGGGGCAGAGCGCGATCTGGCACTCGATCAAGGGCCCCAACACCACTGTCGCCGGCGGCCGGCTCACCGGCCTGCTCGGGCTGCGCTACGCCTCGCGGCTGCTGCGCCAGGGCCACTGCGCGGCGGTGCTGTGCGGGGCGGTCGAGGAGTTTCTCGGTCGACCGGGCCTGGCTGGAATACCGGGGCTCGCTCGCCGGGTCCCCGCACGGTCGGCCCGCCGGCCCGCTGGGCGAGGGCTGCGCGCTCTTCCTGCTGGAGCCCGCGGGACGGGCGCTCGCCTATGGCCGTACACCCCTCGCCACGATCGCCGCCGCCCGCTTCCTCGCGTTCAGCCGTCCCGAGGGCGCCCAGCACGCGGTCGCGCGGGCGGTCACCGAAGCCCTCAAGGAGGCCGACGTGCCGGCGGGCGATGTCCGCCTGGTCGTCCCCTCCGACCTCGGTGGTGCGCTCGGCGCCCGCGAGGAGGCCGCCCTCGACGAGGTGCTGGCCGGCCACACGCCCAACCGGCACCGGCTGCGGTCGCTGCTCGGCGACGCGTCGGCCGCCTCCTCGGCGTTCCAGCTGGCAGCCGCGCTGGCCCTGGCCGCTCCCGGCGACACCGTGCTCGTCACGTCCGTCGACCCCGACGGACAGGCGGGATGCGTCGTGCTGCGCGCGGGCGCCTGAACGCCCGCTGATCCACCCCCATCCGCCACGGAGAACGGAGAGAGCCATGACCGACACAGCCCGCCCGGCGAGCGTCCTGACGATCGACAAGGAGGAGCTGCGGGGCCGGATCGCCACCGTCCTGGACATCGACCCTGCCGAGGTCACCGACGACGCCCACTTCGCCGACGACCTCGAGGTCGACTCGCTGCTCGCGCTGGAGATCACCGTCCGGCTGGAGCGTGAGTACGGCGTCAAGCTCGACGAGAAGGAGCTGGCCGCCGTCACCTCCCTGCAGGCCACCTACGATCTGTTGAACCGCAAGCTGCGGGAGCAGGGGTGAGCACTGCGAGCCCGCTCGGCGCGGCGCTGGAGCCGCTGCGACGCGACGCCGACGGTGCCGCGGCGGCCTTCTCGGTCGACCCGGCCGACCCGGTGCTCATCGGGCACTATCCCGGCTTCCCGGTGCTGCCGGGCGTCTACCTCATCGAGGCGGCGGACCGGACCGTCAAGCACTGGAGCGAAGGCGGCCCGGCTGTGCGGCTGACCGCGGTGACCCGGTGCCAGTTCCTGCATCCCGTCTACCCCGGCGACCGGGTGGTCACCGAGGTGACGGTCACCGGTACCGACGGCGACGAGCTGGTCTGCCGGGCCCAGGTGCGCACCGGCCGCGGCAAGGTCGCCGACGTCCGCCTGCGCTACGCGAGGGAGACCCGATGAGCACGTACGGCCTGGAGCGCATCAGCCGCACAATCCCGCACCGCACGCCGATCCTGCTCGTCGACCGGGTCACCGAGGTCCTCCCCGGCGAGCGCATGACGACCCGCAAGGCCGTCTCCGCCAACGAGCCGGTGTACGCGGGCTTCGCCGGCGAGGCCGCGGACTACGCGTACCCGATCCCGCTGGTGATCGAGTCGTGGGCGCAGTCCGCGGTGCTGCTGGCGGTCTGGGAGTGCCCGAACCCGGACGTGCTGGCCGGCAAGGTCGAGCTCGCCGGCTCCATCAAGGAGATCGCCGTCGAGGGCCAGGTGTTCCCGGGGCAGGTGATCGAGCACCACGTGCAGCTCGTGAAGTCCATCGACGGCACCGCGATCCTCGCCGGGGAGAGCCGGGTGGAGGGCGCGCCGCTGCTGCGGGTGGGCTCCTTCGTGGTCGCTCTGCGCGACGTCACCGAGCTGCCGGCGCCGACCCTGTTCATTCCCGCATCGGCGCCCGCCGGTGCGCTCGCCTGAGGAGGCAGCGGCATGAGTCAGCAGCAGAAGTCCGGCGTCGTCATCGTGACCGGCGGCTCCCGGGGGATCGGCCGCGCGGTCGTGATGCACCTCGCCCGCGACGGGTACGACATCGCGTTCTGCTACCGGTCCGACGTGGCGGCGGCCGACGAGGTGGAGAAGGCCGTGGTGGGGCTGGGCCGGCGGGTGCTGGCCCGCAAGGTGGACGTCGGGGACCGCGCGGAGAGCGCCGAGTTCGCCGAGTCCGTGGAGCGCGACCTGGGCCCGGTCACCGGCATCGTCACGTCGGCGGGCGTGACCCGCGACCGCCCGCTCGTGATGATGGACGGCGAGGACTGGGACGCGGTCATGCGCACCAATCTCGACGGAACGTACAACGTCTGCCGGCCGGCCATCTACCCGATGATCAAACGCGGTGTCGGGGCGGTCGTCACGATCTCCTCCGTCGCGGGGGTCGCCGGCAACGCCGGGCAGACGAACTACTCGGCCTCCAAGGCCGGGATCATCGGGTTCACCCAGTCGCTGGCCAAGGAGATCGGCCCGTACGGGCTGCGCGCCAACGCGGTCGCGCCGGGGTTCATCGACACCGACATGACCGGTGCCATGTCGGAGAAGGCGGTGAAGGCGATGCTCGGCCGCATCCCGCTGCGGCGCTTCGGCAAGCCGGAGGAGGTCGCGCCGCTCGTCTCGTACCTGATCTCGGCGGAGTCCTCCTACGTCACCGGGCAGGTGTTCCAGATCGATGGCGGCATCGCGCTGTGAGCGCAGGACCGGCGCGGCGTTCCCAGCGGCCGCCGCGCTTCTACTTCTCGCTGCGCAGCCCGTACTCGTACCTTGCGTACCGGGACCTGCTCACGCACCACCCGCAGGTCGCGGCGCAGCTGGAGTGGGTGCCGTTCTTCGAGCCCGACCAGCGGAGCCTGGCGATGCTGGCCGAGGCGGGCGGCAGCTTCCCGTACGTGCCGATGTCCCGGCAGAAGCACCACTACATCCTGCAGGACGCACGGCGGCTCGCGGCCGCGCGTGGGCTGAGCCTGACCTGGCCGGTCGACCGTGACCCGATGTGGGAGGTGCCGCACCTGGCGTACCTGGCCGCCCGGCGGCACGGGCTCGGTCCCGCGTTCATCGCCCAGGCCGCGCGTACGCGCTGGGAGCAGGGCCGCGACATCTGCGACCGGGAGGTCGTCGCGGAGATGGCGACGGTGCTCGGACTCGACGGTGACGAACTGGCCGGTGCGGCCGAGGATGCGGTGCTGCGCGCCGAGGGGGTGCAGGCGCTACTCGCCGTCGACCACGACGGCGTCTTCGGCGTGCCGTTCTTCCTGCACCGGCGGCAGAAGTTCTGGGGCATCGACCGGCTGCCCGCCTTCTTGGAGGCGCTCGGGGCCGACCCGGTCCGCGCCGAGCCGCCCGTGGACGCGGGCCGGCTGGTGACGGTGCCCGCGCCGCCCGGCGTCGACGACGGTCACGCCGGCGGGTGCGGCTGACGGCGGCAACGGCCGTATAGGGGCGGTATAGCGCCGGCGGCAAAGCTTCTGGCAGATCGACGGAACGGGGGGACGGTGTCCGAGTTCGACAGCTTCACCGGCGCGTTTCGCCGGCGGGTGGCCGAGAGGCCCGGTCACATCGCGGTCCGGTTCTGCGCTGGGGACGGCGACGAGCGGCTGACCTACGCCCAGCTCGATCTTGCCGCCCGCACGGTGGCCGCCGCGGTACGGGCCCGCACCGCCCCGGCGGACCGGGTCCTGCTGTCCTGCGCGCCGGGCACGGCGTTCCTCAAGGGCTTTCTCGGCTGCCTGTACGCGGGCCGCGTACCCGTTCCCGTCCCGCCGCCGGGCGGCCACGCCCCGCAGACGCAGCGCACCGCCGGCATCGCCCGCGACACCGGCGCGGAGCTGCTCCTGACCGACACGGCCGAGGCGCTGTCCGGCGACGGGCTCGGCGCCCCGACGGTCCTCACCGTGCAGGAGGCGTTGCGGGCCGACCCGGCCGACTGGACACCGCCGTTGCCAAAGCGGCAGCAGCTCGCGTTCCTGCAGTACACCTCGGGGTCGACCAGTGAGCCAAAGGGCGTGATGGTGCACCACGGGGCACTGGCCCACAACCTCGCCCTGATGCGGGACAGCCACGGGTGGCACGGCGGGATGACGTGGTGCAGCTGGCTGCCGGCGTACCACGACATGGGCCTGATCGCGATGATGCTCGCGCCGTTGTACCTCGGCGGTACAGCGGTGCTGATGCCACCCACCGACTTCCTCAAGCGGCCGGTGTCCTGGCTGCGCCTGATCGACCGCTGCGGCGCCGAGATCTCCTGCGCGCCGAACTTCGCGTACGAGCTGTGTGCCCGGCTCGGCGACGAGCAGATCGCCGGCCTGGACCTGTCGCGTTGGCGCTACGCCTGCAACGGCGCCGAGCCGGTGGACGCCCGTACGCTCGCCAGGTTCGCCGAGCGGTTCCGTTCCGCGGGCCTCAAACCCTCGGCGCTGCTGCCCGGCTACGGGCTGGCGGAGGCCACTCTCTACGTCTCCGGTACGCCGGTGCACGAGGAGCCCGCCGTGTTCCGGGTGGACCCGGCGGCGCTCGAACAGGGCCGGCTCGTCGAGGCGGGCACGGACACCGTCGACGTGGCCGCCAGCGGCGTCGTCCGGGGCTTGGACGTGCGCATCGTCGACCCGATACGCCTCATCGAGACGGCGCCGGGCGTCGTGGGGGAGGTGTGGATCCGCGGCCGGAGCGTCGCCCAGGGCTACTGGCAGCGGCCGGAGGAGACCGCGCGGACGTTCGGCGGGACGACCGCGGGCGGCGACGGCGGTTTCCTGCGTACCGGTGACCTCGGCGCGTTCCACGACGGCAAGCTGGTCGTCACCGGCCGGCTGAAGGAGATCATCATCGTGCACGGCCGGAACCTGTACCCGCACGACCTCGAGCGGGAGGTGCAGGCGCTCGACCCTGCGTTCGACGGCCTGCCCGCCACCGTGTTCGCGGTCCGCCCGCCCGGGCGTACCCACGAGGAGATCGTGGTGACGCAGGAGGTCCGCGGCCGCGGCGTGCCGGCGGAGGATCTGCGAGCCCTGGCCCGGCGCGCCCGCACCGCCCTGGCCCGTCGCCTCGGCGTCGCGGTCGCCGGGCTCGTGCTGCTGCGCGTGGGGCGCACCCGCCGTACGACGAGCGGGAAGATCCAGCGCAACCTGATGCGCGACCTGTTCCTGCGCGGCGAGCTGGAGGCGTGGCACGAGGAGCTGGACCCGGCGCTGCACGGCGGCGCCGCGCGTCCGCTGCGGACACCGGTGGCGACGGGCGGGGCCGGCTCGTGAGCCGCGCGACGCTGGACGCCCTGGCCGGGCAGTGGACGCCGCACGCTCTGGCGGCCGAGCTGGAGAGGGTGCTCGGTGGCGCGGCGCGGACCTTCACCCCGCAGCAGAGCGCCGCGCTGGACAGTGACGAGAGGTTCCCGGCCGGCATCTGCCGCGACCTGGACGCGCTGGGCCTGCCGCGGTGGTTCGTGCCGGAAGCCCACGGTGGCGCGCTGCGCGACAGCGAGGACCTGGCCCAACTCATCCGCGTGCTCAGCCGCCGTGACTTCACCGTCGCGCTGGCGCACGTGAAGACGTACCTCGGCGCGGTGTCGGTGTGGGTCGCCGGGTCGGACCGGCAGGCCGCCGCGCTCGCCGCCCGGGTGAGCGCCGGCGAGGTCGTCTCGCTGGCTCTCACCGAGCACGAGCACGGCAGCGACCTGCTCGCCGGTGACCTGAGCGCCACACCTCTCGCCTCGGGCGGCTGGCGTCTCGACGGCGAGAAGTGGCTCATCAACAACGCCACCCGCGCCGGCATGGTCTGTGTGCTGGCCCGCACGAACCCCGCCGGCGGCGCTCGCGGTTTCAGCCTCCTGCTGGTCGACAAGGCGGCGCTGACCCCGGGGAGCTGGCGGGCGTTGCCGGCGGTGCCCACCCACGGGGTCCGCGGGGCCGACATCAGCGGCATCGCCTTCACCGGCGCCCGGGTCGCCGCGGACGCGCTGATCGGCGCCGAGGGCGAAGGCCTGGAGACGATCCTCAAGGGCTTTCAGATCACCCGTACGCTCTGCTCGGCCATGTCGCTGGGCATGACCGACCACGCGCTGCGCCTGGCGATGCGGTTCGCCGGCGCCCACCGGCTGTACGGCCGCCCGCTGGCCGAGCTGCCCCAGGCCGCGCGCACGCTCACTGAGTCCTATGTGGACATGTTGGCGATGGAGGCGGTCAGCCTCGTCGGCGTCCGCAGCATCCATGCGCTCCCGGCGGAGCAGAGCGTCGCCTCGGCGGTGGTCAAGTACCTCGTGCCGAGCCTCGGCGACGGAGTCATCGACGGCCTGCGCGGCGTCCTCGGCGCCCGCGCGATGCTGGTCGCCGACCACGAGGAGGGGGCGTTCCAGAAGCTCGACCGCGACCACCGCATCGTGGGCATCTTCGACGGCAGCACCGCGGTCAACCTCAACCTGCTCGTCAACCAGTTCCCGGCCCTGGTACGCGGCTACCGCGCCGGGCACACCGACGAGCCCGGCCTCGCGGCGGCGGTGACTTCCGACGGGCCGCCCCCGCCGTTGCAGCCGCAGCGGCTCGCGCTCTACTCGCGTTCCGGCAGCAGCGTGGTGCAGAGTCTGCCCGCCGCGGTGGCCGGCATCCAGGAGCTCGCCGCCCGCCACGACATCCCGGACGCCCTCGCCGACCGCTGCGCCCGCCTGCGCGACGTGGCGGACAGCGTGCACGCGGAGCTTTCCACCGTCCGGCCGTCGCCCCGTGGCGTCACCGAGGAGACGTTCGTGCTGGCCCGTCGCTACGCGGTCCTGTACGCCGCCGCGGCGAGCGCGCACCTGTTCCTGGCCGGCTTCGGGGCCCGGGCCGCCGATCCGCTGTGGCAGAGGGGCGCGTGGCTGGATGCCGTCCTCACCCGGCTGCTGCGCCGGCTGACCGGCGAGCCGGACCTCGACGACGAGGACGGTCCGGCCGTCGACGCGCTGCTGCCGGTCCTCCGTGCCCAGCACGACCGCGGGCAGCTGTTCTCCCTTTACCCCTGCGAGCTGGCGAAGGAGGAGCCGTGACGGTGGACATCCGCCCGGAGCAGAGCTACCGCACCCGGGCCGCCCACCTGGAGGACGTGCTCGGTCCCGGCGACGACCCGGCGAACCCGCTCGGGCACGCGGCCGTGCTCGCGGCCGACGAGCAGGGTGTGCTTCTCGCCGACGGCGAACGCGCGCTGCGTGACTTCGGGCTGAACGCCGAGTTCGTGCCGGCGCACCTGGGCGGGCGGTTCGAACGCGCCGACCGGTTGGGGCAGCTGATGCGTACGGTGTTCCGGCGTGACTGCGCGCTCGGCATCGGGTACGGCGTCACGAGCTTCATCGCCGGGCTCCCGGTCTGGGCCGACGGCACGCCGGAACAGCAGGCCCGGGTGGCGCGCACCCTGCTCGCCGGCGGGCGGGTCGTGGCGGCGTACACCGAGCTGGCGCACGGGAGCGACTTCTCGCGGACCGAGTTCACCGCCGCGCCCGGCCCCGGCGGGTTCGTGCTCGACGGCGGCAAGCAACTCGTGAACAACATCTCACGCGCCGAGCTGGCCGTGTTCTTCGCCCGTACGTCCGAGGGACCGGGCAGCCGGGGACACTCGCACCTGTTGGTGGACCTCACGGCACTGCCTGCGGGCCGGGTACGGCGCGACAAGCGGTATCCGGTCTCCGGCGTACGCGGCTGCCTGCTCGGCGGCATCGAGATCGACGGGTGCCTCGTGCCGCCGGAGGCCCAGCTGGGCGCCGAGGGCGGGGCGATGGAGACCGTCCTGCGCGTCTTCCAAGTGACCCGGGCCGTGCTGCCGTCCATGGTGGTCGGCGTCGGTGACACCCAGCTGCGGACCGTCCTGGGTTTCGCCCGAGACCGACGGCTCTACGGCCGGAGCCTCGCGGACCTGCCGTCGGCGCGCAGCACGCTCACCGGGTGCTTCGCCGACCTGCTCGTCTGCGACGCCTTCGCCTCCGTCGTCGGCCGTTCGCTGCACCTGCGGCCCGGCGAGACCAGTGTCAGCGCCGCCGCGGTCAAGTACCTGGTCCCCAAACTGCTGCAGGAGTCGTCGTACCGGCTCTCGGTCCAGATGGGGGCGCGCAGCTACCTGCGCACCGGACCGTACGCCATGTTCCAGAAAGCCGCGCGGGACCTGCCCGTCGTCGCCCTGGCCCACGCCGGCAGCGCCGTCTGCCAGGCCAGCCTGGTGACGCAGCTGCCCCGTCTCGCCGAACGCGGGTGGCGGCCCGCCCTCGCCGGGCAGAGCCCGGAACACGACGACGTCGGGTCCGTGTACGACCTCGACGGGCCGCTGCCGCCGCTGCGACTGGGCGCCCTGCAGCTCAACGCCCGGGGCGCGGACAGTCTCGCCGCCGACCTCGTCCGGTTGCACCCCGTCCTCGCCGGACGCGCCGGCCGCGAACCCGCGCTGGGCCTGCTCGCCGGGCTCACCGGGCTGTTCGTGACGGAGTTGCGCGGGCTGGCCGACCGGGTGCTCGCGCTGGCGCCCCGCGACCGGACGGTGCTGGCCGGGCCGCGGGCCTTCACCCTCGCCGACCGCTACGCCCATGTGCTCGCCGCCGCGGCCGTCGCCGGCGTCTGGTGGCACGCGTACTCCACCGGCGCCGGCACGCCGTCCGCCGACCCGGTCTGGGCCGGCGCCGCGCTGCACCGGCTCGCCGCCCGGCTGGGTCTGCGGCCCGGCCCGCTGCCGCCGGACATCGAGGACCGGCTCTTCGCCGACCTGACGGCCCGCCACGAGGCCGCCCGCACTTTCGACCTGTTCCAGGGGCGCCTGGCCTCTGGACCCGCTCGACGCCCAGGGAGCTGACCGATGACAGAGACCTCGCACACCACGACGGAGACGGCCGGGACGGTCCGGGCGTGGCTGGTGGAACGCGTGGCGTTCTACCTCGAACGGCCGGCCGCCGAGATCGACGTCAGCGCGCCGCTGGTCGACCTCGGGCTGGACTCGGTCTACGCGCTCACCCTCTGCGGCGACGTCGAGGACCGCTTCGGCGTCGTGGTGGAGGCCACCATGGCGTGGGACCACCCGACGGTGAACGCCATGACGGCCCACCTGATCGGCCTCGTCGCGGGCGACCGCTGACGCGACCGGCACTCGCCTCCAGGGGAAGGACAGCCGTGCGGGACAAACCCTACAAAGGCATTCTGGCGACCATCGGCAGGACTCCTCTCGTGGAGCTCAGCAGCCTGGTGCCGGGCGCCGCCTTCAACGTCTTCGCCAAGGTGGAGCGATTCAATCCCGGCGGGAGCATCAAGGACCGCAGCGCGCTGAGCATGCTCAACGACGCGCTGCGCGACGGGCGGGTGGTCCCGGGCCGCTCCGTCGTGGTCGAGTCGAGCTCCGGCAACCTCGCCGTCGGGCTGGCCCAGATCTGCCGGAACCTCGGCCTGCGCTTCATCTGCGTGGTGGATGGCAAGACCACCGGGGTCAACCTGGCCATCCTGCACGCTTTCGGTGCGGAGGTGGAGGTCATCACCGAACGCGACGAGCTCACCGGCGAATACCTGCCCGTGCGGCTGCGCCGGGTACGGGAACTGGTCGAGGAGATACCCGACGCCTTCTGGCCCAACCAGTACGCGAACCCGCTCAACCCGCGGGCCCACGAGACCACCATGAGCGAAATCGCCGAGGCGCTGGACGGGCGGGTCGACTACCTGTTCGCCTCGGTCAGCACGTTCGGCACCCTGCGGGGCTGCGCCGACCTCATCCGCCGCGAGGGGCTGAACACCCACGTGATCGCGGTGGACGCGCTGGGCAGTGCCATCTTCGGCCTGGAGTCGACGCGGCGGCTGATCCCGGGCCACGGCGCCTCGGTGGTGCCGCCGCTGCTGGACTCGTCCGCGGCCGGCGAGGTCATCCACGTGTCCGACCTCGACTGCGTGGTCGCCTGCCGGCAGCTTATCGACCGGGAGGCCGTGCTCGCCGGCGGTTCCTCGGGCGCCACGGTGGCCGCCCTGCTCAAGTACGCCGACCGCATCCCCGCCGGCGCCAACTGCGTGCTGATCTTCCCGGACGGCGGCGACCGCTACCTCGACACGATCTACTCCGACTCCTGGGTGCACGAGAACTTCGGGGAAGTCGCCCACCTCTGGAAGGGCTGAGATCCGATGTTGATGAGCGCCGGACAGGAGGCGCTGTGGCTCGCCCACCAGCTCGATCCGCACAGCTCCGCCTTCAACGTGGTGCTGGCCGTACGGGTGCGCTCGCCGCTCGCCCGGGCGCGCCTGGAACGGGCCGTGACCGCGCTTGCCGAGCGGCACGAGCTGCTGCGCTCCACCTTCACCATGACCGCGGCCGGCCGGCACGTGCGCGCGCTGCGTGCGGCGGACAGTGTCCAGCTCGACGTGCGGCCCGTGCCCGGCGCGAGCGACGCCGAACTCTTCGACCTGGCCAGGCGCGCCGGTGAGGAGCCGTTCGCGCTGGAAACCTCCGGAGCCTTCCGGGTGGTCCTGTTGACGCGGGCGCCCGGCGACGCGGTGCTCGTCACCGCCGCCCACCACCTCGTCACCGACGCGACGTCGCAGTGGCTGCTCATGCGCGACCTGCTGCGCCTGTACGAGGACCCCGGCGCGTCCCTGCCCGCAGTCCTGCCGTGGGACGACCGGGTACGGGCCGAACAGCAACTCACCGCCTCCGCCCGCGGCGAGCGCGCCCGGGAGCACTGGCGTACGGTCTGCGCCTCCCTCGCCGGAGCCGAGCTGCTGAGCGACCACCCCCGCCCGGCACAGCGCACCCTCAACGGCGCCACCCACACCCTCGAGCTGCCGGCCACGCTGGGCGCCCGCGTCCAGTCGTCCGCGGCGGCGCACGGCATCACCCCGTTCGCGTGGCTGCTCGGCACGTTCCAGGCGGCGCTGTACCGCTTCGGGTGCGGGACCGACTTCCTCGTCGGCTGCCCGGCCACCACCCGGTCGGTGCCCGGAAGCCGGGACGCGGTCGGGTACTACGTCAACATCCTGCCGATCGCCGCCCGCTTCGAGGCGACCCCGACGTTCGGTGACGTCATCTCCGCGGCCGCGCGCCAGATGCTGGCCGGCATGACCCACAACGGGCTGCCGACCGAGCTGTGCGACGCCCTGCCGCCGCTGCCGGTGACCTTCACGCTGGTGGCGGCGGACCGGCTGCCCGTGCCGGGGCTGTTCGACGGGCCGGTCCGGCACGCCGGGCTCGACCTCGAGCTGGTCGACGTCCCGCAGCAGGAGGGCCAGCTCGACCTCACTGTGGAGATGCTGCAGAGCGGCTCCCGGTTCACCGCCCTGCTGCGGTACAACCGCGACCTCTTCCTGCCGGAAACGGTCGAGCGACTGGCCGGGATCTACCGGCTGATGGTCGAGGCGTCGGTCGAGGACCCGGGTCAGCCGGTGACCCGCCCCGCTGTCGTCGCCGAGAACGATCTGGCGTTCCTGCTGAGCCTCGGATCCGGTGCCGCGTAAGGCTTCCGCTTCGTATAGGGCCGGTATAGCCGCCCCCCGCAGGATGGGCTCATCGAGATGGTCTTCGACAGAGGAGCCCCATGCTGATCCTTCGGCGCGCGGACGTGGAGACGGTGCTGGCCGGCCGGGAGAAGGAGATCGTCGACCTCGTCGCCGACACCTACCGGCTGCACGACGCCGGGCAGTCCGCCGTACCGCACTCCATCTTCCTGCGCTTTCCCGAGGAGACGCACAGCCGGGACCGGATCATCGGGCTTCCCGCGTACGCCGGAGGCCCGGCGCCCGCTGCCGGCATGAAGTGGATCGCCTCGTTCCCCGGCAACGTCGCTCGGGGGCGGGAGCGGGCGAGCGCCTCCATCGTGCTCAACTCCCTCGATGACGGGCGCCCGGCGGCGCTGGTCGAGGGCGCGGTCGTCTCGGCGCGGCGCACCGCCGCGAGCGCGGCCCTGGCCGCCCGGGAGCTCACCACCGAGGCACCGCCGTCCGCCGTGGGCCTGATCGGCTGCGGCGTCATCAACCACGAGATCCTGCGCTTCCTCACCGTCACCCTGCCCGGGCTGACCGAGGCGGTCTGCTTCGACACCAACCCGCAGCGGGCCGCCGCCTTCGTCGACCGGTGCGCCGCGGAGTTCCCCGCGCTGCGGGTGACCACCGCCGCGACCGCGGTCGAGCTCGTCGGCCGGCACCGGCTCGTGTCGCTGGCCACCACCGCCGCCGAGCCGCACATGGACCTGACGGCCTCGCCGCCGGACACCACCGTGCTGCACGTGTCGCTGCGCGACCTCACCGTCCCGACGATCCTCGCGGCGACCAACGTCGTCGACGACGCCGACCACGTCTGCCGCGAGCGCACGTCGCTGCACCTGGCCGAGCAGAGCACCGGCGGCCGTGACTTCGTGACCGCGTCGCTGGGCGCGCTGCTGCGCGGTACCGCCACGGTGACCCGCGACCCGTACCGCCCCGTCGTCTTCTCACCCTTCGGCCTCGGCGTGCTCGACATCGCGCTGGCCGAGTTCGTGCGCCGCACGGCCGCGGCCGCCTCGCTCGGCGTCCGCGTCGACGACTTCCTGCCCTGACCACCGATGCGTCATCCCTAGCCGCACAAGGAGCGAACCATGACCGCCGACGCGACCGACGACCGCACCTACCTCGTCGTGCTCAACCACGAAGAGCAGTACTCCATCTGGCGCAGCGACCGTGAGGTGCCGGCCGGGTGGCGCGCCGAGGGCTTCGATGGCCCGAAGGAGAAGTGCCTGGAGCACATCGCCGAGGTGTGGACCGACATGCGCCCGCTGAGCTTGCGTAAGCGCCTGGACAGCGCCGCGTAATCCCGATCGCCCGCCACCTGGACAGGAGTGCCCGTGACCACCGAACTTCCGCCGGTCGCCGCCGGCAGCAGCGGCGCCGCAGCCCTGCTCGTCGCGCGCCTCGCTGAGCAGGCTCGCCGCACACCGGACGCGATCGCCGTCGTGGACGCGGAACGCTCCGTCACCTACCGGGAGCTACACGCCGCGGCCGGGCGGACCGCCCGGCTGCTGCGCGAGCGGGGGGCCGGCCCCGAATCGCTGGTCGGCGTGTGCCTCGAGCGGGGCGTCGGCCTCGTCGTGGCGCTGCTCGCCACGTGGCGGGCCGGGGCGGCCTTCGTCCCGCTGGACCCCGGCAACCCGCCGGCCAGGCTCACCGCCCTGCTCACCGACGTGGGCGCCGAGCTGGCCTTCGTGACCCCGGAGCTGGAGTCCGCGGCGCGCTCCGCCGGCGCCGAGGTCCTGCAGCCCGGTGCGCCCGGCGACGGCGACGAGCCGGAGTTCACGGCGGTAGCCGCAGCCGGGGGCGACCTCGCGTACGCGATCTTCACCTCGGGCTCGACCGGGCGCCCGAAGGCGGTGGCGGTGACCCACGGGGGCATCGCCAACCGGGTCGACTGGGCCGTGTCCGCGCACGGCCTCGGGCCGGGGGACCGCGTCCTGCACAAGACCTCCATCGGGTTCGACGCGGCAGTCTGGGAGATCGCCGCGCCGCTCGTCGCCGGAGCCACCGTCGTCGCCGCGCCCGTCGGCGCGGAGCGAGACCCGGCCGCGATGCTGGCGGCCGTCGCGCGCCACGACGTGACCGTCCTCCAGGTCGTCCCCTCGGTGCTGCGGCTGCTCGCGGAGGAGCCCGCCGAGCTGTGGAGCCGGTGCGCCGCGCTGCGCCTGCTGTTCTCCGCGGGCGAACCGCTGCACGCCGAACTGGTGTCCCGCGTCCGGAAACGCCTCGGCCACGACCTGACGGTGTGGAACACGTACGGCCCGACCGAGTGCGCCATCGACGTGACCGCCCAGCTCGCCGACCCCGCGCTGACCACCGGACCGGTGCCCATCGGCCGCCCGCTGTCGGGCCTGCGCGTGATGGTGCTCGACCCGGCCGGCGACCCGGTGCCCGTCGGCGTGCCCGGCGAGCTGTACGCGGGCGGCGCCGGCGTTGCCCGCGGCTACCTCGGGCGTCCCGCGCTGACGGCGGAGCGGTTCGTGCCGGACCCGTACGGAGCGCCCGGAGCCCGGCTCTACCGCACCGGCGACGCCGTGCGCTGGCGCAGCGACCACACGCTGGAGTACCTGGGCCGGCTGGACCAGCAGATCAAGGTCAACGGGGTACGGATCGAGCCCGGCGAGATCGAGGCAGTGCTCGCCGCCCATCGGGCCGTACGGGGCGTGGCCGTGATCGCCGCCGAGGCGCCCGACGGGGGCAAGCGGCTCGCCGCGTACCTGACCACCCGCGAGCCGGTCGCCTCGGACGAGCTGCGGACGTACCTGCACGACCGGCTGCCCGAGAGCCACATCCCCTCGTCGTTCCGGGTCGTGGCCGAGTTCCCGCTGACCACCAGCGGCAAGATCGATCGTGCCGCGCTGCCCGCCCTCGACGAGCTCGCCGCCGCGCAGCCGGGCTTCGTGGCCCCGCGCACCGAAACCGAGCAGCTGGTCGCCGACGTCTGGGCGGAGCTGCTCGGGGCCGAGAAGGTGGGCGTCCACGACGACTTCTTCTCCCTCGGCGGCACGTCGCTGCAGCTGACCCGGCTCGCCGTACGCCTGCGCAACGCGACGGGGGAGCAAATCGCGCTGCGCGGCCTGTTCGCCGCGACCACGGTCGAGGCCCAGGCCCGCCTCATCGCCGGCAGCACGGAGCCCGCCGCCACGCCGGAGACGGCGATCGAGGCGGCCTTCCGCGACGGCGGCGCACCCATCGTGCCGATCCCTCGCAGCGGCCCGCTGCCGCTGTCCTCGGGGCAGCGGCGGCTGTGGTTCCTCGACCGCATGCACCCCGGCAGCCCCGAATGGGTCGCCCCGCTCTTCCTGCGGCTTCCCGCCGGGGTGCCCGCCGAGGTGGTGCGAGGCGCGCTGCAGACGGTCGCGGCGCGGCACGAGGCGCTGCGCACCCGCTACACCGACGACGGCGGCGAGCCGCGCCAGATCATCATGGCGCCCGGCGAGGCGCCGGTGGAGGTGCGCGTCGTCGACACGGTCCCGGAGCAGCTCGGCGACCGCTTCGCCGAGCAGTTCCAGCTCGGCTTCGACCTCGCCGAGGGCGTGCTGTGGCGGGCCCTGCTCGCCCGGCTCGGCGCCGAGGGCCAGGTCCTGCTGCTGACCATGCACCACATCGCCTCCGACGGCTGGTCGACGGTGGTGCTCGAACGTGAGATCCGCGAGCTGGTCGCCGCCGTTCAGGAGGGCCGGGAGCCGGTGCTGGCCCCGCTCCCGGTGCAGTACGCGGACTACGGCGCCTGGCAGGCCGCGCGGTTGACCCCCGCGTACGTCGAGCAGGAGCTGGCGTACTGGCGTACCGCCCTGGACGGCCTGCCCACGGTGGAGCTGCCGGCGGACCATCCGCGCCCCGCGGAGCGCGACCCGCACGGGGCCGTCGTCCCGCTGCGCATCGACCCGGAGCTGGCCGAGCGCCTCGCCGCGCTGGGCCGCTCGCACGACGCCACGCTGTTCATGACGCTGCTCACCGCGTACGCCGCGATGGTGGCGCGGTTCAGCGGGCAGTGGGACGTGGCGGTGGGCACGCCGGTCGCCGGCCGCCCCCGCGAGGAGGTCGACTCGACGGTCGGGTTCTTCCTGAACTCCCTCGTCGTGCGCTGCGGCCTGGACGGCGACCTGCCGTTCACCGCCGCGCTCGACCGGGTCCGCGACGTCGTCCGCGAGGCGATGCTGCACCAGGAGATCCCCTTCGAGGTGCTGGTCGACCACCTGCAGCCCGAGCGCGACCTGTCCCGTACGCCGCTCTACCAGGTCGCCTTCGACCTGCACAGCGAGGGAGTCACCAGCGTCGCCACGAACGACGACGACATGGCCTCGTTCGTCGCCGCGTGGCAGGTCGCCAAGACCGACCTCTCGCTGTTCATGCGCCGCACCGCCGACGGTGCCCTGGACGGGGTGCTGGAGTACGCGACGGCTCTCTTCGACCGTCCCACGGTGGCCCGTATGGCGGAGCACTTCGTGACCCTGCTGCGCGAGGTCGCCGGGGCGCCCACGGTTGCCCTCGGCGCCGTCGAGCTGCTCTCCGAGCAGGAGCGCACGCTGCTGCTCGACACCTGGAACGCCTCGTACCACCCCGCGCAGGAACTGTCCGTGCTGGCCGAGTTCGAGGCGCAGGCCGCCCGGACCCCCGGCGCGGTCGCGGTCGAGGGCGATGTCCGGCTGACCTACGCGGACCTCGACCGGTGGGCCAACCGGCTCGCGCACCGGCTGCGCGAGCAGGGCGCCGGCCGACGGTCCGCAGACGCGGACCAGGCCCGGGTAGGTGTCCTCGTCGACCGCGGCGCGGGCCTGGTGGCCAGCCTGCTCGCGGTGTGGAAGGCCGGGGCGGCGTACGTCCCGCTCGACCCGTCGTACCCGGCGGAGCGCATCGCGTCCATGCTGGACAGCGCGGGCGCCCACACGGTGGTGACGCAGGAAAGCCACGCGGGCCTGTTCTCGGTGCCGCACCTCGTGCTGCTCGACCAGGCGGAGGCGTACCCGGGAACCGCCCCGGCGCGCGACACCGCCCTCGACGACCTCGCCTACGTCATCTTCACCTCGGGTTCCACCGGGCGCCCGAAGGGCGTCGAGGTGACCCACCGCGGCCTGGTCAACCACGTCGCCTGGGCGGCGCGGGAGCTGGCGTCGCGCGGCGACGGCGGCGCGCCGCTGTTCTCCTCGGTCGCCTTCGACCTCGTGGTGCCCAACCTGTGGGCCCCGCTGATCTGCGGTCAGCGGGTCTTCCTGGTCGCGCAGGATGCCGACCTGGCCGACCTGGGCCGCACGCTGGCCGGCGCTGGCGCATTCAGCTTCGTGAAGCTCACGCCGGGACACCTGGACGTGCTCGCGCTGCAACTCACCCCGGCGCAGGCGCGTGAGCTCGCGCCGGTGCTGGTCGTGGCGGGGGAGGCGTTCACCCGGGCGACGCTGCTGCGGTGGCGGCGCCCGGCGCCCGACGTGCTGCTCATCAACGAGTACGGCCCCACCGAAGCGACCGTCGGCACCTGCATCTACCCCGTCCCGGCCACCATCGACGCCGAGGTGCTGCCGATCGGCCACCCGCTGCCCAACATGGTCATGTACGTGCTGAACGCGGACGGCCGGCTGGTCCCGCCCGGCGTCGTCGGGGAGCTGTACGCCGGCGGCACCGGTGTGGCGCGCGGCTACGCGGGCCGCCCCGACCTCACCGCCGAACGCTTCGTCCCGGACCCGTTCGGCCCGCCCGGCTCGCGGCTGTACCGCACGGGCGACCTGGCGCGCCGCGGCCCGGACGGCGAGGTCGTCATCCTTGGCCGCGCCGACGACCAGGTGAAGATCCGCGGCTACCGCGTCGAGCCCGGCGAGGCCCAGGCCGTGCTGCTGACCCACCCCGACGTGCGCGAGGCCGTGGTGCTGGCCGTGACCTCCGCGGCGGGTGAGACCGAGCTGGCCGCGTACTACGTGCCCGAGCCCGGCCGCGGACCGGTCACCGGAATGGCCGGGCACTGCGCCCGGACGCTGCCCGACTATCTGGTGCCGGCCACGTTCACCGCCCTGGACGCCATTCCGCTGACCGCCAACGGCAAGGTCGACCGCCGCGCCCTGCCCCGGCCGGACGGCAGCGACCGTGACGGCGGGTACGTGCCGCTGTCCGGGCCGGTGCAGCAGCGCATCGGCGCCGCGTGCGCCGAGCTGCTGGGCCTCGAGCGGATCGGCGCGCAGGACAACTTCTTCCACATCGGTGGCAACTCGATCCTCGCGATCCGGCTGATCTCCCGGATCCAGGAGGAGTTCGAGATCGGGTTCGCCGTCCGCACTGTGTTCGAGGGCCCGACGGTCGCCCAGCTGGCGGCCGTCGTCGAGGAGCGCATCCGGGCGGAGATCGCCGCGCTTTCCGACAGCGAGATCGCGAGCGAGGAACTGACGGCTAAGGAGCGCGACAGATGAGCACCGGTTCTGACCACCCCACCGCGGCCGGCACGTCCGAGGCGCGGGAGGAGCTGCTGCGCCGGCGGCTCGCCGGCGGGCCCACCACCCGCCGGCGCCAGGCCATCGAGCGCGCCGACCGCTCCGGGCCGCTGCCGCTGTCGTACGGACAGCAGCAGATGTGGTTCCTCAACAGGCTCGAGCCCGACAGCTCGGAGTACCTGGTCCCGCTGGTCGTGCGCCTGCGGGGTCGGCTGGACACCGCCGCCCTGGGCGAGGCGTGGCGCCTGCTGCTGGGCCGGCACGAGATCCTGCGCACCCGCTACCGGATGGACGGCGGCGAGGTCACCCAGGTCGTCGACGGCACCGGTGCGGCGGAGCTGCGGCTCAGCGTGCTCTCCGGGTCGGGCAGCCAGGCGGAGCGGGAGGCCGCCGCGCTCGCGTTCGTCGAGGAGGACCTGCGCCGCCCGTTCGACCTCGCCGAGGACCAGCCGGTGCGTGCCCGCCTCATCCGGCTCGCCGAGGACGAGCACCTGCTCGCCATCGTCTTTCACCACATCGCCTTCGACGCGTGGTCGATCGAGATCGTCGGGCGCGAGCTGAGCGAGGACTATGCCGCAGCGCTCGCCGGTGCCGGGTCCCCGCGCCCGCCGCTCGACGTGCAGTACGCCGACTTCGCGGCTTGGCAGCGCGAGCAGCTCTCGGCCGGGGCGCTCGATCGGCACCTCGCGTACTGGCGCGGGCAGCTCGTCGACCTGCCCCACCTCGACCTGCCCACCGACCGTCCCCGCCCGGCCCGCCGCGACGGCGCCGGTGCCGTGGTGCCGCTGGCGCTGCCCGCCGAGCTGATGACGGGTGTGCGGGACCTCGCCGCGCGCCACGACGCGACGCCGTTCATGGTGCTGCTGGCCGCGTACCAGGCGGTGCTTGCCCGGTGGAGCGGCCGCGCGGACGTCCCCGTCGGCACCGTCGTGTCCGGGCGGGTGCGCCCCGAGGTCCAGGACCTCATCGGGTACGGCATCAACAGCCTTGTGCTGCGCGGCCGCTGGGACGGCGACCCGTCGTTCGCCACGCTGCTCGGCGCCGTGCGCGACACCGTGCTGGAGGCGTTCGACCACCAGGGCGTGCCGTTCGCCCGCCTGGTCGACGAGCTGCAGCCCGAGCGGGACCTGTCGCGGACCCCGCTGTTCCAGGTGGCCCTCACCATGCACGGCGACCGCGCCACCGCGTTCGAGTTGCCCGGCGTGGAGGCGGCCCCGTACGAGGGCACCGGCGGCGGCGCGAAGTTCGACCTCGACCTGCAGCTCCACGAGGCGGCCGACGGCTCGCTGGGCGGCCGCCTGGAATATGCGACGGCCCTCTTCGACAAGTCCACTATGGAACGCCTCATCGACCACGTGATCCGGCTACTCGGTGCCGCGGTCACCGATCCCGGCACCCGTCTGTCCGATCTGGACCTGGTGGCGCCGCAGGAGCTGGCCCTGCTCGCCGCGGCGCCCTCCGCCGCGGAGACCACCCCGGTGACTGCCACCGCGGTCGAGATCTTCGAGCGGCAGGCCCGCAGCACCCCGGACGCGTCGGCCGTCACGTACACCGGTGAGTCGCTGACCTACCGCGAGCTGAACGAGCGCGCCAACCGCATCGCCCACCACCTGGTCGCCGCTGGTGTCCGGCCCGGCGCACTGGTCGCGGTGAGCCTAGAGCGTGGCACCGACCTCGTGCCCGCGCTGCTCGGTGTGCTCAAGGCCGGCGCCGGCTATCTGCCGCTCGACCCCGCCCAGCCTGCCGACCGGCTGTCCTTCATCCTCGCCGACGCCGACGTCACCATGGTCGTCACCGAGCAGCGGCACGCGGGCAAGCTCGGCGGGGTGCACGACGGCGAGACCCTCGTCCTGGACGCGGACACCGCCTCCCTGCTGGACCGGCCGTGCGACGACCCGGCGCCGCGAGCCGTGCCGGACGACCTCGCGTACGTCATCTACACCTCCGGCTCGACCGGCAAGCCCAAGGGCGTGGGCGTCACCCACGCCAACGTGCTGCGCCTGTTCACCGTCACCGCCGGACAATTCCGCTTCTCCGCCGGTGACGTCTGGACGCTGTTCCACTCGTACGCCTTCGACTTCTCGGTGTGGGAGCTGTGGGGCGCCCTGCTGCACGGCGGCCGCCTCGTCGTCGTGCCGCAGGACGTCACCCGCTCACCGGAGGACTTCCTCGACCTGCTGGTCGCCGAGCGCGTCACGATCCTCAACCAGACGCCGTCGTCGTTCCGCTCGCTCGTGGCGCTCGCCGCCGACCCGCGGCTGGACGCGTTGAGCCTGCGCGCGGTCGTCTTCGGCGGGGAGCGCCTCGAACCGGCCGAGCTGCGGCCGTGGGCGGAACGGCTGGGGCTCGACGCGCCGCAGCTCATCAACATGTACGGCATCACCGAGACCACTGTGCACGTCACGTACCACCGGCTCACCGCGGCCGACCTCGACCCGCACGCCGGCAGCCCGGTCGGGTCCCCGCTGGGCGACCTGCGGGTGCACCTGCTCGACGAGGCCGGCAACCTCGTCCCCACCGGCGTCGTTGGCGAGATCTGCGTCGGTGGCCTGGGCGTGGCCCGCGGGTATCTGGGCCGCCCGGCGCTGACCGCCGAGCGGTTCGTGCCCGACCCGTACGGCCCGGTCGGTGCCCGGCTGTACCGCAGCGGCGACCTCGCGCGCCGCCGTGCCGACGGCAGCCTGGAGTTCCTGGGCCGCGCGGACGACCAGGTGAAGATCCGTGGCTTCCGGATCGAACTGGGGGAGATCGCTGCCGCGCTGGTGGAGCTGCCCGAGGTGCACGACGCGGTCGTCGTGGTCCGCGGCACGGGCGCCGACCAGCGGCTGGTCGCGTACGTCGTGCCCGCCACCGGCGACGAACTGGACCGCGCCGCGCTGCGGGCCGCGCTGTCCCGGACCCTGTCGGAGTACATGGTCCCGTCGGCGTTCGTGCCGGTCGTCACGATCCCGCTGACCGGCAACGGCAAGCTCGACAAGGCCGCGCTGCCCGAGCCGGACGCGGACACCGTGCTCGGCGGCCGTGAGCAGGTCAGCCCGCGTACGGTCACCGAGGAGCGGCTGGCCCAGGTCTGGACCCGCGTGCTCGGTCTCGACCAGGTCGGCGTCACCGAGCCCTTCTTCGAGCTGGGCGGCGACTCGATCCGGGCGGTGGCGCTGGTCGGCGAGCTGCGCGCGGCCGGTTTCGACATCGCCGTGCGTGACGTGTTCGAGTACCGCACGATCGAGGGCCTGGCGGAGCTGCTCACCGGCCGGCCCGCGCTGGACCAGCTCGACCTCGTCGTGGCCCCGTTCGAGCTCATCGGGGAGGCGGACCGGGCAAAGCTGCCGGTGGACGCGGTGGACGCGTACCCGATGGCCCAGACGCAGGTCGGCATGGTCGTCGAGATGCTCAACGACACGGCGCTGCACGTCTACCACAACGTGACGTCGTTCCGGGTCCGCGACGACGAGCCGTTCGACGTGGACGCCCTGCGGCGCGCGGCGCACCTGATCGTGCAGCGGCACGAGATCCTGCGGACCTCGCTGGACCTTACCGGCTACTCGGTGCCCATGCAGGTCGTGCACGCGAGCGCGGAGATGCCGGTCGCCGTTCGTGACCTGCGCGGCCTCGACGCCGACGAGCTCGACCGTTCGCTGCGGGAGTTCACCGCCGAGGAGCGGGGCAGGCTCTTCGACCTCGCCGTGCCCCCGCTGTTCCGGATCTGCGCCCACGAGTACGACGGCGCGTGGTGGCTGACCGCGACCGAGTGCCACCCGATCCTGGAGGGCTGGAGCTGCCACTCGCTGATCATGGAGATCATCGAGGTCTACCGCGCGCTACGGACCGGCTCGGAGCTCGCGCAGCCGCCCGTGCCCGCCGTCCGTTACGCGGACTTCATCGCCGCGGAAGGACGATCGCTCGCGTCGGAGGAGGAGCGCGGCTACTGGCAGTCGATCGTGGACGGGTACGCCCGGTTCACCCTGCCGCAGGCGTGGGCGGGGGATCCGTCGCAGCCGCGGGAGAAGTACCGCGTCGCCGTACCGTGGCACGACCTGGAGGACAGCCTGCGCAAGCTGGCCGTCACCGCCCGCGCCTCGCTCAAGAGCGTGCTGCTCTCCGCCCACCTCAAGGTGATGAGCGTGCTCACCGAGGAGGAGTCCTTCGTCACCGGCCTGGTGTGCAACGGCCGGCCGGAGGCCTCGGGCGCCGACGAGGTGTACGGCATGTACCTCAACACCGTCCCGTTCGCCTTCGACCGCGGCGCACGTACGTGGGAGGAGCTCGTCCGCCGGGTCTTCGCCCGCGAGGTGGAGCTGTGGCCGCACCGGCGCTTCCCGATGTCGGAGATCCAGCGCGCGGCTGGTGTCGACCGGCTGCTCACCGTCCGGTTCAGCTACCACGACTTCCACCAGGTCGACCGGGAGCTGGTCGACTATCTGGCGAGCATCGATGACAGCCCCACGGAGTTCCCGTTCGCCGTCTCGGCCCGAGTCGGGCACATCACCCTGACCACCGACACCCACGCCCTGTCGCGCGAGTCGGCGGAGTCCCTGGTGGGCCTGTACCGGCGGGTGCTCGAGTCGATGGCGGCGGGTGCCGGTGGTGATGCGCTGGCGTCGTACCTGTCGGTGGAGGAGCGCGAGCGGGTTCTGGTGCGATGGAACGAGTCGGCTGTGGAGGTGGAGCCGCTGACCGTTCTGCAGCTGTTCGAGGCCCAGGTCGCCGGGAAGCCGGACGCGACCGCGCTGCGCTTCGACTGCGGCACGATGTCCTACGCGGAGCTCGACGCCCGGGCCACGCAACTGGCTCACGCCCTGCGCGGCTGCGGGGTACGGGCCGAGTCGCGTGTGGCCGTGCTGCTGGACCGCGGGCCCGAGCTGATGACCGCGCTGCTGGCGGTGTGGAAGGCCGGCGGCGCGTACGTGCCGGTCGACCCGTCCTACCCGGCTGAGCGCATCGCCGCGATGGTCGGCACCGCCGGCGTGCGCGTGGCGGTGACCCAGAGCGCCTACGCGGACCGGTTCGCCGTGCGGACCGTGGTTGTGGACGACCCGGACGACCGGGCGGCCATCGACGCCCGGCCCGTTTCGCCGGTGTCGCGGGTGGATGTGGTGGGTGGTTTGGCGTATGTGATTTTCACGTCGGGGTCGACGGGTCGGCCTAAGGGTGTGGAGGTTTCGCATGC